>JAFDMG010000031.1 GCA_019306045.1 Deltaproteobacteria bacterium
CTGGTTCGGCAAGAAAGTCGCCTGGATCACCAGCGGCGGCCCGGTGGAGCCGCTCATCGCCATGGGCATCATCCCGGTTTATCCCGAAAACCACGGGGCCATGATCGGCGCTTCCCGCACCGGGGTGGAACTCTGCGAAGTGGCGGAAAGCCTGGGCTACTCCGTCGACCTCTGTTCCTACGCCCGGGCCGACATCGGCTGCGCGGCGGCGGGAGGCGGCCCCATCGGGGGCCTGCCGCGGCCGGACATGCTCATCTGCGGCAACAACATCTGCGGCACGGTGCTCAAATGGTACGAGATCCAGGCCCGGAAATTCAGGGTGCCGCTGTTCATCTTCGACACCCCTTTTGTCCACACCGAGTTCACCCGGGAAGCCAAGGCCTACGTCGACCAGCAGGTGCAAGACTACCTCCGCTTCCTGGAAACGGTGATGAAAAAGCGCTTTCCCCACGACAAAATGCAGGTGGTGGGCCGGCGCTCGGTGGCCGCCATGCGGCTCTGGCAGCAGGTGCTGGACACCGCCACCGCGCGCCCGGCGCCGCTGACCGCTTTCGACGCCTTCTTCCACCTGGCGCTCATTGTCACTTTACGGGGCACCAAAACCGTTTTGCGCTACTACCGCTTCCTGCTCGCCGAGCTGCGGGAACGGGCGGCCCGGGGCATCGGCGTGGTGGCCAACGAACGCTACCGCTTTCTCTGGGACAACCTGCCCATCTGGCACCGGATGCGCTGGCTGTCCCGCACCTTCGCCGCCCGCGACGCCGCCCTGGTGGCCGACACCTACACCTCCGCCTGGACCGGCGCCGCCGACTATCTTGACGAAAACGATTTTCTCGGCACCATGGGCGAAGCCTACGCCCGCATCTACCTCAACATCGGCGTCGACCAGATGGCGGCCAAAGTCCTGGCCATGATCGACAAGTACGGGGTGGACGGCCTGGTCATGCACTCGAACCGCAGCTGCAAGCCCTACTCCTTCGGCCAGTACGACATCCGGCGGCTGGTGCAGCGGGAACGGGGGCTGCCGGTGCTGATCCTGGAGTCCGACATGGTGGACGCCCGGAAATTCAGCGAAGCCCAGGTGGAAAACCGCATCGACGCCTTCATGGAGATGGTGAGGCAGAAGTGAAGGCCGCCAGTGGACCGGCAGGCGGCCGCCTTTCCCCCCTTTTCCCGGAGTCGAAAGCCATGGATCTCTGTCACTTTCTGCGGCAGGAAAGAGAGAGCATCATCAGCGACTGGGTGCGGCAGCTCAGCCAGTCGACCAGCGACCGCTACCGGAAAATCGACCCGGCGGAACTGCGGCGGACGGTGGCCATGGCCTACGACGGCAACTACTCGGTAATCTGCAACCACGACTGGGAACCGATCGAAAAGTTCATCGTCCTCATCACCAGGATGCGGCTGGAGCGGGGCTTTTCCCTTTCCGAGGTCCAGAAGGCCTTCGGCATCTTCCGGATCATCCTGCTGGGGCGCCTGCCCTTGATTTTCCGGGGGGAAGAGCTGGTCAACGCCCTACTGGTGGTCAACCACTCGGTCGACGTCACCATCAACCAGTTCAGCGAGTATTTCCAGGGCAAGCACGAAGAAGAGATGCAGCAGCTGCTGGAAAGCCTCGAGGAAAAAGTCAGGCAGCGGACCGAACAGCTCTACAACTCCGAAAAGCGCTACCGCACCCTGGTGGAGGATATCAGCGACGGCTATTTCGTCTGCCGCGACGGCCGGCTGATCTTCGCCAACCGGGCCCTGGGAAAGATGCTGGGGCGGCCGCCGGCCACGCTGGTGGGCGAAGACTGCGATCTGTTCTTCGCTGGCATCGGGAACAAGCTGGCCGGGATCGACGACCGCGGCGTTTTCGAAATCGAGGCCCGGCGCCGGGACGGCAGCGGCTTTCCGGTGGAAATCGAGATCAACCAGGTGCGCTACGACGCCCACCCGGCCCTGGCCGGGGTCTGCCGCGATATTTCCGAGCGGCGGGAACTGGCCCGCAAGGAACTGGAGGACGAGCGCCTGCTGGTAATCGGGCGCATGGCCACCGTCTTTGCCCACGAAATCCGCAACTCACTCTCCTCCATCAAGGTCAACGTCAGGGTCTTGCAGCGCAAGCTGGCGCTGGACGACAACGACACCAGGAGGATGGAGATCATCTTGCGGGACATCGAAAAACTGGACCGGCTGTTGCGGGACACCCTGCTCTTTTCCCGCTTCCTTGAAATCAGCCCGCACCAGTGCGACCTCAACCGGCTGACCGAACAGGCCGTGGCCCGTCTCGGTGAGCTTTTCACCGCCTCCGGCATCCAGGTGCGGCTGCAACTCGACCCGCACCTCCCGGAACTCAGCCTCGACGAAAAGAGCATGGAGATCGTTTTCGACAACCTGTTCAACAACGCGGTGGCGGCCATGCAGGAAGCCCCCCGGCGGGAAATGGTGGTGGCCACCGTCTTCCGGCCGGCGGCCGGCGGCGACAGCGGCGTGGTTGAACTGTCCGTCGCCGATTCCGGCCGCGGCATTGCCGCGGCCGACCAGGAGAAAATTTTCGAGCCCTTTTTCAGCACCCGGCAGCATGGCATCGGCCTGGGACTAAGCAATGTCGTGCGGGTGGTCAAACAGCACGGCGGTTCCATCCGGGTGGCCAGCCAGCCCGGCCGGGGCGCCGTCTTCACGGTGAGTTTGCCATGGCAGCAAGAGGCGGAATAGTAATCATCGACGACAACCGGGAACTGCTGGAAAGCCTGGAACTCTATTTTTCCGAGAAGGGCTACGCCGTGGCCAGCGCCGCCAACGGCCGGGACGGACTGGAACTGATCCGCAGCACCCGCCCCGGAGTGGCGGTCGTCGACCTGCGGCTGCCCGGCCTCGACGGCCTGCAGATCCTCCAGGAACTCAAAAACAACGGCATCAACTGCCGCACGGTGGTCATCACCGCCTACCAGGAGATGGAAACCACGGTGGCGGCCATCAAGCTCGGGGCTTTCGACTACCTGCACAAACCGATCGACATCGACGCCCTTGACGCCGTGGTGGCCAAGGCTTTCAGCGCCGGCTCTGAGACGGAATCGATCAAGGTCATCGACGAGGATTTCAAGGAAAACACGATCGTCGGCCGCTCCAACGAGCTGAAGGAAATCTTCAAACTGATCGGCCTGCTGTCGGCCACCAAAACCACGGTGCTGGTGGTGGGAGAAAGCGGCACCGGCAAGGAGCTGGTGGCCCGGGCGATCCACTTCCACAGCGCCCACGCCGGGGAGCCGTTCATTGCCGTCAACTGTTCGGCCATCGTTGAAAACCTGCTGGAAAGCGAGCTTTTCGGCCACGAACAGGGCAGCTTCACCGGCGCCCGCACGACCAAGAAGGGCAAGCTGGAGATCGCCGGCGGCGGCACCCTGTTTCTCGACGAGATCAGCGAGCTGCCCCTGCATCTGCAGGCCAAGCTGCTGCGTTTCATGCAGGAGCGGGAGTTTGAACGGGTCGGCGGCAACCGGCGGATCAAGTTCAATGCCCGGATTATCGCGGCCACCAACCGCGACCTGGCCGCCATGGTCAAGCGGGGTGAATTCCGCGAGGACCTCTATTTCCGCCTCAACGTTTTCGAGATCACCATCCCGCCGCTGCGCCAGCGGCGGGAAGACATCCCCCTGCTGGTGGAATACCTGGTAAAGAAGATCAACCGGATCACCGGCAAAAAGATCAAAAGCATCCCCATGGCCGCTATCCAGCGCCTGGTCGAATACGACTGGCCCGGCAACATCCGCGAGCTGGAAAACGTCCTGACCCGGGCTGTCGTCCTGGCCAAGGGCGACTGCCTGCAGGAAACCAGCCTGGCCGAACTGTTGCGCGCCCCGCGCAAAACCGGGGGTGAAACCGCCTTCCAGCCAAAAAGCCTGAGTGAAGTCGAGGCCCAGCACATCGCCCAGGTCCTGGAATACTGCCACGGCAACATTTCCCGGGCGGCCCGCATCCTGGGCATCAGCCGCCCCACCCTGAGAAGCAAGCTCAAGACCCTGGGCATCCGACCGGAACGGATGTCCCGCTAGCCCCGAAACCCTGCCTGGAAAAAAATTTTCCACCTGGAAAAATGATTGCCAGTTGGCCGCCGGCAAAATAGAACGATTTTCTTCCCAGAGGCCGCTTTTCAATTTGGCCGGCGGTTTTGCGGCGGCCAGCGGGCGGATTATTGCCGTGACAGCAGCTAATTTACCGTCAAAAGAGATAAAATGCTATTTTGTGGCATGGGTATTGCTACCGGTAGATTACAGGGGCAGCGGCAACCGGCGCCCGGCTGCGAAATTTAACCCAAAATTCAGGGAGGGGTAAAATGAGAGTGGGAAAAAGCATCATCTGGTTGATCACGGCAATAATGATGTTGGCTCTGGCCGGCGGCAGCGCCGCCGCACCCCAGGGGAAGCCGGTGGTTCTGGGCTGTCCCCTGTCAACCGCCTTTCTTTACGGCTGGGATGCCGAGCGGGGCATCAAGCTGGCGGTCGAGGAGATCAACCAGGCCGGCGGCGTCAAGTTCGGCGGCGCCAGCCACCCGTTCAAGGTGGAAGTCATCGACACCCGGTCGCTGGAACCCGGGGTGCCGGTCAGCGAAGCCCTGCTCGGAGTCGAGAAGCTGATCCTGGAAAAGAAGGCCGATTTTATCGTCGGCGGCCCGGTGCGCTCCGAGGCGGCGATGGCGGTCATGGACCTGCTGAGCAAGTACAAGAAAGTTTCCATCGTCACCACCGGCGTCCTCAGCCCCGGCTATCACAAACGGATCGCCAAGAACTATGAAAAGTACAAATACTGTTTCCGCAACTCCTCCGAGATCATCACCATCGGCAAGGACATGATCAAGGTTTTCAACCGCCTGAACAGCGACTATGGCCTGACTAAAGCCTTCATCATGGTCCAGGACGTGGCCCACGCCCGCAAGGCCGGGGGCTTCATCGCCAAGCTGCTGAAAGGCACCGGCAAGTGGGAGGTGCTCGGCCAGGAGATCTATCCCACCGGCGCCACCGACTTCTCCATGGGGCTGCTGAAGGCGCGGCGGCTGAAAGCCGAGGTGCTTTTTATCTGGATGGACATGCCGGAGTCGGCGATCCTGCTCAAGCAGTGGAAGAACATGCGCATGAAGTGCGTGCCGATGGGCTTCATGTCGGCGGCCGAGCAGCCGGGCTTCTGGCAGGCGACCAAGGGCAACTGTGAATTCACCATCGTTGACGCCGTCAACGGCGGCAACGTGCCGGCCTCCATCACCCCGTGGACGATGAAGTTTGTCAATGCCTACAAGAAGAAATGGGGCCTGGAGCCGGAAGGCTACGGTACCTCGTCGAGCTACATGGCGGTCTACCAGCTGAAAGAGGCGATCGAAAAGGCCGGCGGCCTCGATCCCGACGCCGTTATCAAGGCCCTCGAGGAGCAGGATATGATGGGGGTCTACGGCCGCATGAAGTTCGCGAAAAACCACCAGATCATACCCGCCGACGATCCCGAGAAGGGTGCGGTCGGCTGCATGTTCCAGTGGCAGAACGGCAAGCGGGTGCAGTTTTTCCCCAAGGCCGGCGCCACCGGCGACATCATCCTGCCGCCCTGGATGAAGAAGTAAGGAGGCGATGATGGATTATCCACAACTGTTTTCCCTGCTGGAGGAGCGGCGCAGCTGCCGCTCCTTCCAGCCGGAACCGGTTCCCGAACAAAACGAGATCGCCAAAATCATCCGCGCCGGCCAGCAAGCCCCCAATCCCCTCAACCTGCAGCCATGGTCGTTCGTGGTCGTCACCGATCCCGGAACCAAGAAAGAACTGCGCCAGGCCGGCGAGGAAGCCAAGCAGGCGGTCCTGGAGCAGGGAGGGCCCGGCTGGGTCGGCGGCTTCAGCATCGATTTCATGGAAGCGGCGCCGCTGGTCATCGCCGTGGTTGTCGATCCCGCCAAGGGCGGGCTCGGCGACTACTTCAACCAGCCCACCGGCAGCATCCAGGCCGGGTCGGCCTGCATCCAGAACATGATGCTGGCGGCCGCGGCCCTGGGCTACGGCAGCCTCTGGTTTACCTTTTTCGACCCCGCCCGGGTCAGGGAGATCCTCAAAATTCCCGCTCACCTGGCGATTGCCGGCCTGGTCTACATCGGCCGTGCCGCCGGCGAGATTCCGGCCAGCCGCCGACGGGCGGCGGTGGTTTACGACGGCTGTTTCGGCCGCGAGGCCGCGGACGCCTGAAGTCGAGGAGACATTCATGTCGATCAACCCTGATTTTCTTGCCCCCTGCGGGCTCTACTGCGGTGTTTGCGCCATCTACCTGGCCCGGCGCGACCGCAACCGCAAGCTGCAGGAAAAACTGCTGCAACTTTACCGGGGCGAAACTCCCGGCAAGGGAAAACTGCCGGGGGCCGAACAGCTGACGGCCGAGGAGATCGGCTGCGACGGCTGTCTCGCCCAAGACCGCTTCATGCACTGCCAACAGTGCGAAATCAGGGTCTGCGTGCTGGCCCGCGGGCTGGAAGGATGCCACCAGTGTGATGACTTTCCCTGCCGCTATATCGACGAGTTTCCCATGACTGTCGGCAAAAAGGTCATTTTGCGCGCGGTTCCCTACCGCCGGCGGCACGGCACGGAAAAGTGGGTGCGGGACGAAGAGAAGCGTTACCATTGTCCGGCATGCGGCGCCCGGGCCTTCCGCGGCGCCAGGCGCTGCAGCCGCTGCCAGACCCTGCTTGATCTGGACTAGAGGCGAGGATTCACGGAGTGGAAATCATCATCTACGGCATCGTCAACAGCTTCAAGCTGATCCTGATCGCCTTCGGTTTCACCCTGGTCTACGGCACCAGCCGGCTGCCCAATTTCGCCCACGGCGCCATCTTCGTCTTCACCGGCTTCGTCGCCTGGATCATGATGCACAAGCTCAACCTGCCCTTTCTGCCGGCGGCGGTGCTGGCCCTGGCCAGCGCCGCCCTGGTGGGAGTGGTCATCTACCAGTTCATCCTCAAGCGCATCCGGGGCATGAGCATGAACGAAATCATCGCCACCTATGCCATCGGCGTGGCCCTGATCGAAACCTTCCGCTGGCTCGGTTTCAAGGGCACCACTTTTACCCTGCCGGTGCTCAGGGAAGGGGTGGTTTTCATCGCCGACGTGCCCGTCGACTACCAGCGCCTCCTGGTGGTGGCCATCGGCATCGTCATGCTGGCGGCAGTCTGGGCCTTCACCAAGTTCACCCGCACCGGCCTGGCCCTGCGCGGCATCGCCCAGGACGAACGGGCGGCGATGATGCTGGGCATCGACGCCGACATGACCGGCACCCTGGCCATGGCCCTGGGTTCGGCTCTCTCCGGGCTGGCGGCCCTGATGCTTTTCCCCCTTGGCAGTATTGTCGTCGAGGCCGGCTACAACACCCTGGTCTTCGCCCTGGCGGTCTGTATCGTCGGCGGCATCGGCAGCTGGGGCGGCACCATCATGGCCGCCTTCGTCCTCGGTTTCCTCCAGGTAATCACCGTGACCTACCTGGCCACCCATTTCCAGATGGTGGTCACCCTGGCGGCGATCATCGCCACCCTGATCATCCGGCCGTCGGGCTTTTTCGGCAAACACAAGGAACTGGAAGAAAGGGTCTAGAAGACGATGAAAACCGGCAAGCGCAGGGAGAGAATTGACCGCGGCATTAAAGTACGCTCCGACGGCCTTTACGCCCTTTCCTCCTGGCGGGAAATCGCCTACCTGCTGGCCCCGCGCACCCTCCTGATCGGCGGCTTCCTGCTCGCCCCGCTGCTGCTGCTGCTTTTTCCCTACTGGCAGAAGGTGCTGCTCATCGTCTGCATCTACGCCCTGCTGGCGATGGCTTTTGACTTTCTCGCCAACTACGTCGGCCTCGTCTGCCTCGGCGGCTCCTTTTTCGTCGGCGTCGGCGGCTACGGCGCCGCCTTGCTCAACAAGTACTGCGGCCTGGCGCCGTTTCTCTCGATTCCACTGGCGGCCCTGCTGGGGGCGGCCTTCTGCACCCTGCTGCTGCTGCCCTGCCTGCCGCTGCGGGGAGTCTATTTCGCCATCATCACCCTGATGTATCCCCTGATGGCCACCAGGATCATCGAAGCCTTCGAACTCTTCGGCGGCACCAACGGCATGATGGACGTGGCCGGGTTCGCCAATCCCTGGATCGAGCAGTATTTCCTGGTGACCGCCACCCTCCTGCTGCTCTTTGGCCTGAGGCGGCTGGCGGTGGAGGACCTGGGCCTGGTGATCAAGGGCATCAAGGACAACGACCAGTCGGTTCGAGCCTCGGGCATCAACATCACCTTCATCAAGGCCCAGGCGATTTTCTACGCCGCCTTCCTCGGCTGTTTCGCCGGCGCCTACCTCGCCCATGTCTACATGTGGGCCGGGCTGTCGATGTTCGCCCTCGATTTTTCGATCATCCCCATTGCCGCCACCGTGGTCGGCGGCGGCGGTTCCCTGATGGGCGCGGTGCTGGGAGCCGTGCTCCTGGTGCCGCTTTCCGAGGCCCTGCGGGCCTTCGGCCCCCTGCGCATTGTCGTCTACTCGCTGATCCTGACGGTGGTCATCGTCATCAAGGGCGAGGGCCTGCTCAACTACCTGGCCCGCAAGTACAGCCAGTTTGAACGGTGGGTGGAGATCTGATGGCGCTGTTGACGGTACACGGGCTGGGCAAAAAGTTCGGCGGCATCACGGCCCTGAACAACATCGATTTCACCATCGACGAGGGTGAAATCATGGGCATCATCGGCCCCAACGGTTCGGGCAAGACCACCCTGATCAACTGCATCACCGGCTTTATCAGGGCCAGCGCCGGCAAAATCGTTTTCGAGGGCCGCGACATCCGGGGACTGGCCCCGCACCGGATCGTCAACCTCGGCATCTGCCGCACCTTCCAGATCATGCGGCCCTACGCCAGCCTGCCGGCTTACAAGAACCTGATCATTCCCCTCTACAGCCCCCGGGCCCGCAAGACCGGCGGCTGGCGCGGCGGCGGCCGCCACGGGGACCGCAACATCATCGCCCTCGACCTGCTCGAGGAGGTTGGCTTCGAGCGGGAATCGAAGGTGCCCTACAAGCTCGCCGGCACCCTGCCGACCGGCTATCTCAAACGGCTGGAGCTGGCCCGCTGCCTGGCCCTCAATCCGCGGCTGCTGATCTGCGACGAGGTCTTTTCCGGACTCAGCATGAGCGAAATCGCCTCGATGGTGCCGCTGATCGAAAAGCTCAACCGCTCCGGGGTGACGATCATCATGATCGAACACCGCCTGAAAGAGCTCTTCCGGGTGGCAAAGCGGGTGATGGCCATCAGTTACGGCGACAAGATCGTCGAGGGCACCCCGGAAGAAGTAATGGCCAACGAGAAGGTCAAAGAGGCCTATCTCGGGGCCTAGGGAGGTATGTTACCGATGCTGGCCGCCGAAGGGCTGATGGTTTTCTACGAAAACATGCTGGCCCTGAACAACATCGCCGTCCGCTGCGGCGCCAACCAGATTGTCGGCGTTTTCGGCGCCAACAGCGCCGGCAAGTCGACCCTGATGTACGCCCTCTCCGGGATCATTCTCGACCTCAAGGAGAAAGAGCGGATGCGGGGCGGCGAGCAGATCACGGTGCTGGGTAAAATCACCTACGACGGCCGCGAGATCGGCACCCTCAAACCCCACCTCCGGGCCCGGCTCGGCATCGTCCTCTGCCCCGAGCGCCGGCGGCTGTTCCCCGAGAGCAGCGTCATCGAGAACCTGAAAATCGGGGCTTTCATGGCTTCCCGGCGCCAGGCCCGTGAAACCTTGGATTATGTTCTCGAGATCTTCCCGCCCCTGAAAAAGCTGCTGCGCCGGCCGGCCGGTTTCCTGAGCGGCGGCGAACAGCAGATGGCGGCCATCGGCCGGGCCCTGATGGCCCAGCCCAGGCTGCTGCTGCTGGACGAACCCCTGCTCGGCCTGAGCCCGGCCTACCAGCAGGTGGTCATGGAGGCGGTCAAATTGATCCGCGAAACCAAAAAGATCTCGATCATCGTCACCGAGCAGTACGCCCGGCCGGTGATCCCGATCGTCGACTACGCCTACATCATGGAAAACGGCTCCGGGGTCATGTCGGGAACCGGCCGCGAGCTGCTCGACAACCCGGATGTCAAAGCGGCTTATTTCGGGGTCTAAGATGGCATACGAAAAACACTGTACGTTCACCCTCTTCGAAGAGGCCTGCCGGAAATACCCCGACAACGACGCCCTCATCTACCTGGGACGGCGGTTCAGCTACGCCTTTCTCCAGCGGCTGATCGACCGCTTCGCCGCCGCCCTGCACCAGCTCGGGGTCGGCCACCAGGACAAGGTGATGCTTTATCTGAGCAATTCGCCCCAGTGGATCGTCGCCAACTTCGCCATCCAGAAGCTGGGGGCGGTGGTGGTGCCGGTGTCGCCGATCTACACCTCCCACGAACTGCTTTACATGGTCAGAGATGCCGGGGTCGAAACCGTAATCTGCCTCGACACCAACTTCGGCTACGTCAAGGAGGTCGACCGGCAGCAGCCCCTGAAACGGATCATCGTCACCAACCTCACCGACCTGCTCTACAGCTGGCAGAAGCTTCTCGGCACCCTGCTCGACCGGATTCCCCGGGGCAGCACGGTCCGGGGCGACAACATCCACACCTTCAATGAACTGGTGCGGGGGGCGCCGGCGGCCCCGCCGGCGGTCGAGATCGACCCCGCCCGCGATCTCGCCTACATCATGTACACCGGCGGCACCACCGGCTTCCCCAAAGGGGTGCCCGGCAGCCACCTCAGCGAGGTCTCCTACATTGCCGACGTCATGGAGCTGTTTTCCGGCCATATCCGGGAGGGAAACGACACCATGATCATGGTCAACCCCCTCTTTCACATCATGGCCAAGGGTTTTCTCCTGGCCGCCGGGCTCAATTTCGGCGCCACCGTCATCCTGATGCCGATCCCCGAAATCGACCCGGTCCTGCGGGAGATTGAACGCTTCCGGGTGCGCTGGATGCTCGGGGTGCCGGCGCTCTACCGCATGATCCTGGAAAACGACCGCCTTGACAGCTACGACCTCTCCTCCCTGGAATACTGCTACTGCGGCGGCGACGTGCTGCCGGGCGAGATTTTCCGGCGCTGGCGCGAGCTTACCGGCCACCCCCTCTACCAGGTCTACGGTTCAACCGAAGTCGGCCACCTGACCTACAGCCGCCTCGACCGCGAACCCGACCCCAAAACCGTGGGCAGCATCCTGCCCTCGCGCCGCTGCCGGGTGGTCGACCCCGAAACCCTGGAGGAGGTGCCGGCCGGGGAAACCGGGGAGCTGCTGGTCACCTCGCCCTACACCAACAAGGAGTACTGGAACAAACCGCAGGAAACCGCCCGTTCCTACGTTCGCCTCGGCGACGAGATCTTCTACCGGATGGGCGACTACGTCCGGCTGACTGAGAGTGGCGAGATCCAGTTTGTCGAACGGACCGCCGACACCATCAAGTACAAGGCCTACCGGATCTCGGCCTCGGAGATCGAGGCCGTGCTCCAGGACCACCCCACGGTGATGGGCGCCTGCGTTGTCGGCATTCCCGACGAGAGCTGCGGCGAACGCATCAAGGCGATCGTCGTCCTCAAGGAGGACGCCAAGGGCGTCGACGGCGAAACCCTGACCGGCTGGTGCCGCAAACGCCTGGCCCCCTACAAGATTCCCCACTACATCGAGTTTCGCGACATGCTGCCCAAGTCCAAGGTGGGCAAGCTCCTGCGCCGCGAGATCCGGGACGAGGAAAAACGCAAGGAAGCCCAGACAAAAAACCCGTAGCCCCAGGCTTCTGTCCCCGTGCTCTTTCCGGCGCCCCATCAGCAATCATTGCTTTTTACACTTTCCCCTTGACATAAATGGATTAAAATGTTTATCTCGGCCTGATTTCATCAAGGTGTCACGAAGGCACAAATAGCAACTCGCTGTTCCGGCCGGCAACCGTTGCCGGTCAACCGTATTTCCCAGGATCACCAAACCACGAAGGTTCTAACCGGCTGTCAGGCGTTAGTCCCGGCGTGGTTTTTTTGTGCCCGCCCCCCAGGATTTCCGGACTTTCCCGCCCCAGCCTCCTCGACAGGGAGGTCATCGATGAACCAGAGGATACTTTTTCTGCTCCTGTGGCTGCTTTGCCTGCCGGCGGCGGCCGGCATCGCCCTGGCCGGCGAACCGCAACCGAACGCCGCCGCCCCGGTGGTCATGGATACCATCACCGTCCAGGACAAGCTGCTGTCACCAACCAGCCAGGGCGGCGACCTGCTGCACACCGGCACCCGGGTGAACGCCGCCGGCATCGCCCTGGCCGGCGCCGGCGCCCCCGGCAGCATTTTCGCCGCCCTCAACCTGCTGCCGGGGGTCAACACCGAAATGCAGGACCCGCTGGGAATCGCCGGCAAGGACATGCGCCTGCGCGGCATCCGCAGCCGGTACGCCAGCCTGTCGGTGGAAGGCATCCCCAACTACGGCATCATGCCCATCGGCCCCCGCGACGACATTTATGACCTGGAAAACCTGGAATCGATCGGGGTTTACCAGGGGGCAACTCCCCTCGGCCTGGGAGCCGGGTCCGGCAACCGCGGCGGGGCCATCACCCTCGAATACCGCCGGCCGGC
>JAFDMG010000032.1 GCA_019306045.1 Deltaproteobacteria bacterium
CTGCGCCGCCCTGCATGAAAACCTGCTGGAGAGCGAGCTGTTCGGCCATGAGCGGGGGGCTTTTACCGGGGCCAGCAAACAGCGGGTCGGCCGTTTCGAACAGGCGCACCTGGGAACCATGTTCCTGGACGAGATCGGGGATATGAGCCTCAGCACCCAGGCAAAAGTGCTGCGGGTGCTCCAAGAGAAAGAGTTTGAGCGCCTGGGAGGCAACCGGACGATCAAGGTGGATGTGCGGATTATCTCCGCCACCAACAAGGACCTTTCCCAGGCTGTTCGGGACAAGGAGTTTCGCGAGGACCTGTTTTACCGCCTGAACGTGATCACCATCCGCATTCCGCCGCTGCGGGAACGCAAGGAGGACATTCCTTTGCTGGCCGACTTTTTCCGGCGCCGCTTCTGCGGCGACCTGAAAAAGAACGTGCGCGCCATTTCCCGGGGGGCCCTGGCCCTGCTGCAGCGCTACCAGTGGCCCGGCAATGTCCGGGAGCTGGAAAACTGCATCGAACGGGCCGTGCTCATGTGCGAGGGCAGCGAGATCAAGCGCGAGGACCTGTTTTTCATGGAAGAGCTGGAGCCCGCGGCCGAGGGCACGCCCACCCTGAAGATCCCCCCCGCCGGCATTACCCTGCGGGAGATGGAAAAAGCCCTACTGCTGGAAACCCTGAAAATGTGCAACTGGGTGCAGAAGGACGCGGCGGCCATGCTGGGGATCAGCAAGCGGGTGATGAACTACAAGGTCAAACAGTACAACCTTTCCCATCCCCGCTGGATCAAGAACAAGTAGCTTCTCCGCCCGGCTGCCCTGCCGGCCTAACTCTCCGTTGTCGCAATCCTTACTGGCTCAACTCGGATTTGATCAGGTGGCAGAATTCCTGGGTCAGCACCGGGTCGAACTTGCTGCCCGAGAGATAGGAGATTTCTTTGAGGGCCTGGCGGGGCTTGAGGGCCTGGCGATAAGGGCGGGTTTCGGTCATGGCGGTGTAGGAATCCACCAGGGAGAGAATCCGTGCGCTTAAGGGGATGCCGGAGCCGGAAAGCTGCTCCGGGTAGCCGGAGCCGTCGAAGCATTCGTGATGGTAGAGGATGGCGTCCTTGTCCGGGTGAATCGCCGTCGGCGAAAAACGGGCGATTTCCCAGCTGAGCAGGGGGTGCTGTTGACAGATGTACATCTCCTGCTCGGTCAGGGGACTGTCTTTCAGCAGGATGTCGGTTTTGATGCTGAGCAGTCCCAGGTCGTAAAAATAAGCGGTGTTGACCAGGGTTTCCGTGGTCTTCGGCGCCAGTTCCAGGCGCCGGCAGAACGATGCCAGCAGCCGCGCCACCCGGTAGCTGTGCTGCCGGTAATAGGGCAACCGGGTTTCGCTGAGGGAGATGAGTTTCCTGGTCACCTGCCGGTAGTAATCCTGCTGCTGGATGTCATGGGTGATGCCCTCGGAAATCAGGGGGATGGCCTCGGAGAACTCCTTCCTGGCGGCCTCCACCTGGCGCCTGAACTCTTCCTGGTTTTTCGGCAGCTGCAGAAAGAGAAATATCCAGCCCCACTTTTCAGCGCTGAACCGGTGGGGATAGCGGAAAACCGCTTCTTCCCACGGGTAGGCAGCGGTGACCGGAAAAAGATTGCGGGTCTGCTGTTTGCCGGCCGGCGACAGCATTTCTTCCTGCCGCCAGTCGGCAATAATATTTTTACTGGCCGGCGGCAAGTTCAGATGGAGGCAGTCCTGGCAGTCGATGCCGGGGTGGGAGTTCTGCCCGGGAACAAAGAAAACTCCCTGGCGGTTGAGATCGATTTCCAAGTAGAAGCACTGGGAGATTTCCTGGCCGGGGAACAGGGAGTGCAGAAAGGCGAAGAGAATCCTGTTGGTTTTGGTCAGCGATCGGACCAGCCCCATGAAGAAATCAACGGCGTTGATGTCGATCCATTTCTTGTAGGCGGTTTTGTCCTGGCTGCCCAGCAGCTGGGGAGAAAAGACGATGCTGCGGTTCCGGCCCAGGCGCTTGGCCTCGTAAAGGGCCTTGTCGGCCTGACTGACCAGTTCGCTGTCGGAGGCGGCGTTTTCAGGGTAGGAGGCAATGCCGATGCTGAGGGTCAGGTGCTCTTCCCGGTTGGCGCTGATGAGAAAAGGCTGGTTTTCCGTTGCCTTGCGCAGGCGCTCACTGGTCAGGAAAGCCTTGATGTGGTCGGTGTTCGGCAGGATAACGGTGAATTCTTCGCCCCCGTAGCGGCAAATGGTGTCAATGGTGCGAAAGTTTTTCCCCAACAGCCTGCTGATCAGCTGCAGCGCCTGGTCGCCGATCTGATGGCCGTAGTTGTCGTTGAAATTTTTGAAATGATCGATGTCGATCATCAGCAGTGACAGGTGGTCGCCCCGGCGCTGGGCCCGGTCGACCTCGATTTTCAGCTGCTGATCGAAAAAACGGCGGTTGTAGAGGCCAGTCAGGGAGTCGATGATGGCCAGTTTCTGGGTCTGTTCGTTTTTGCGCAGGTTCTGGAGAATCAGTTCGCACTGCAGGGACAGGAGCCAGAACAGCTGGATGGCCTCCCGGGTGAAGGTTCCCGGTTTGCTGGCAAACAGTTGCCAGAAGGCCTTGTTGCTCCCCTGCCAGGAAACTGGGATCATCAGGATCTCGCTGCTGCCGATCACCTTGAAAAAATCCTGCCGGCGGCTGGTTTCCTTCTTGAAAAGCAAGGGCTTCCCCAGGTTCTCGAGCCGGGGGATGGCGGCCGCCTGGTCGTCGAGCAACTTTATCTGGTGGTCGGAAAACCCCCGGTGGAAAACCAGTTCGAACTGGTTGTGCTGCTCGTTCAGCATGTAGAAGGCCACCCGCTGGAAAGAGATGATTTTGGCGGCGAAGGTGACCAGCATCTCGATGGTCAGGTTCTTTTCCTGGGACGAGGCCAGGTAGATGGGGGCCTTCAGGAGGAGATTGACACTCTTGACATTCTTCTGTAAGGTTTCGGCGGCAAGATCGGGGGAAATATCCAGGGCACTGTTTTCCAGTTCGGCGGGCGTAAAAAGAGTATCGATCATCGCGTTTGACATGTCCCGGGAAAAACCTCTGGCGGCCTTAAATCATGGCAAAGTGGAAAAATTTTGCTGTTTGTTGCTGGTTGGCAGGTATGGAATTTTTTTCTCTTTTTCCATGCTGTTAAAGATATTAAGCAAGATTGGTGCCCAGGAAAAGGCCATTTGTCCCCCCTGCCAGGGATTTGCTGATTAATTCCCTGTATTTATTGTGAAAATGCCGGCGGTGGCCGGATAATGTTTTTCCTCTTTGGTGGTTTGCAAAAGGTCAGTTGGCTGGAGAGGGGAGAAAAGGGAAAAAAAATATCTGATTTGGGTAAAAAAATACCATTTTATCCCCTGTCGGGAGGCGGATTTTTTGTGTTGATTGTTTGCCGATGAAGACCAACCTGAAAAATCTGACCCGGGAGGAGTTGGCGGCCTTGCTGGCGGCGGTGGGCAAGGAGCGCTACCGGGCGGACCAGATCATCCGCTGGCTCTACCGGCACCGGGTGGACAGCGTGGCGGCGATGAGCAACCTGTCCCGTGTCTGCCGGGAGCAGCTGCAGCAGCTGGCCTGTCTGCCGGCGTTGGCGCGGGTGGCGGTGGAAAGGGCCGCCGACGGCACGGAGAAGTTTCTCTACCGGCTGGCCGACGGCAGCTGCATCGAGTCGGTGCTGATCCCGGAAAAAGAGCGGCTGACCCTCTGCGTTTCCACCCAGGTCGGCTGCCGCCAGGGCTGCCGCTTCTGCGTCACCGGCCGCCAGGGTTTCCGCCGCAACCTGGAAACGGCGGAAATTGTCGACCAGGTGGTGCAGAGCCAGAAATATCTCGACCCGCAGGGAAAGGTCATCAGGAACCTGGTTTTCATGGGGATGGGCGAGCCATTGGACAACCTGGCCGCCGTGGTCAAGGCGGTGGAGATCCTCCGCTACGACGACGGCCTGCAGTTCTCCAGCCGGAGGATAACCCTTTCAACCTGCGGCCTGGTACCGGAAATGGCGCTCCTGGGAGAGCAGGCGGAAGTCAGCCTGGCCGTTTCCCTGAATGCCACCACCGACCGCCAGCGCAGTGAATTGATGCCGGTCAACCGCCGTTATCCCCTGGAGCAGCTGCTGGCCGCCTGCCGTCGCTACCCCCTGAAACGGCGCAGCCGGATAACTTTTGAATACATTCTCCTGCATGGGGTCAACGACAGCATTGCCGACGCCCGGCGACTGGTGCGCCTGCTGGCGCCGCTGCGGGCCAAGATCAACCTGATTCCCTTCAATGAGCACCCGCAGCTGCCTTTCAGACGCCCGCCGGCGGCAGCGGTGACCGCTTTCCAGGAAATCCTTCTGGCCAAAGGGCTCACGGTCATCGTCCGCAAGAGCAAGGGCGCCGACATCCAGGCCGCCTGTGGTCAGCTGCGGGGCCGGGTGCAACCGGCAGCGGGCGGCGAGACCGGGAGCTCGGTGTCCCCCGGAACGGACGCTTAAGACCGGCCGCCGAAGAAAGCGGTGGTCAGGGCGGCCAGTTCCGGGTAGCTGCCGGTGGCGAACAGCTGCCGGCGAAAAGCCGCCGCCCCCGGCAGTCCGTGGCTGTACCAGGCCAGGTGCTTGCGGAAAAGGAGAAAGCCGATCTTTTCCCCCTTGTCCTGCCGCAGCAGCCGCCAGTGTTCCTCGATGATGGCCAGTTTTTCCCTTGGGGCGAGAGGCGGGAGCTGGCGGCCGGTGCGCAGGAATTCTTTCACTTCCCGGAAAAGCCAGGGTCGGCCCCAGGTGCCGCGGCCCAGCATCAGGGCGGCAATGCCCGGCCGCCGCCTGGCGGCGGCGGCCGCCTCCGGGGTGGTAAGGTCGCCGGAGCCGATGACCGGCAAGGGCGCGGCGGCGGCGATCTTCTCCAGGTAGTCCCAGTCGGCCCGGCCGCTGAACATCATTTTGGCCGTCCGTGGATGGCAGCAGACGGCCAGAGCGCCGAATTCGGCGGCCAGGGTGATGACCTGCCCGGCCACCAGCTGGTCATGGTCCCAGCCGGAGCGGATCTTGAGGGTGTAGGGGATGGCCGGCGGCCGGGAAAGGGCCTGGAGGATTTTCTTTATCTGCTTAAGGTCTTTGAGCAGGGCGGCGCCGGCCCCGTTCTTGATGATTTTTTTTACCGGGCAGCCCATGTTGATGTCGATGGCGGCCGGGCCGTAAGCCATGGCCTGCTGGGCGGCGGCGCGCAGGATTTCCGGGTCCCGGCCGAAAATCTGGGTAATTACCGGGCCGGGCTCGCCGCCCAGGTCGAGCAGGTCCGTGGTTCTGCGGTCCTGGTGGACAATGCCCTGGGCGCTGACCATTTCGGTGACCGTCAGGTCGGCGCCGAATTTTTTCGCCAGGCGGCGGAAGGGCCGGTCGGAGATGCCGGCCATCGGGGCGAGCAGCAGCGGTTTGCCGGTGAACATGGGCGTTATTTAGCGGTAATTTCCGGTAAGTGCAAGTTTTTCTTGACACCTTTTCGGTCCACGGGGTATTCATGGCCTCAGCGGCAGGAGCGGGATTTTCTAACCAGGCCGCCGTTTTTTCCGGCGGCGCAAGCGTCTTGATGGACCGGGCAACATGACACTGGCAGGCAGAGGGGATTTGCCCCGACACGTGGCAATCATCATGGACGGCAACGGCCGCTGGGCCAAGAAGCGCCGTCTGCCTCGGGTCAAGGGGCATGAGGCCGGCATCAGGTCGGTGGAAAAAACAGTCGAGTTCTGTGCCGAGACCGGCATCGAAGTCCTGACCCTCTATGCCTTTTCCTCGGAAAACTGGCTGCGGCCGGCCCTGGAGGTCAATGCCCTGATGCAGCTGCTGAAGCGCTTTCTGCGCCGGGAGGTTCCCCGTCTGCAGCGCAACCGCATCCGCCTGCAGGCCATCGGCGATCTTGCCCGCCTTGATGACTCGGTGCGGGCCGAACTGCGGCAGGCCATGGCGGCGACCGCCGATTGCCCGGGCATGGTGCTCAACCTGGCGCTCAGCTACGGTTCCCGGGGGGAAATCGTCCGGGCCGTCCGGCGCCTCTGGCAGGCGGCGGACCGGGGAGAGGTTGCCCCCGAAACCCTGGAGCCCGAGACCTTTGCCCGCTATCTCGATACCGCCGGCCTGCCGGACCCGGACATCATCCTGCGCACCGGCGGTGAAAGCCGGCTGAGCAATTTCCTCCTCTGGCAGGCGGCCTACGCGGAGCTGTATTTTACCGCAACCTTGTGGCCGGATTTCACCGCCGCCGAACTGCAGGAGATTTTTACTGATTTTCAGCACCGCGAGCGCCGTTTCGGCATGATCAGCGAGCAGCTGCAGTCATGAAGAGCGCCACCTGGAAAGAATACCTGTTGAATTCCCGGGTTTACAGCAGCCTGGTTTTCATCCCGCTTTTTGTTTTCGTGCTGGCCACCGCGCCGAAATGGCTGCTGGCCCTCATGGTGCTGGCGGCCCTGCTGCTGGCCGTCCGCGAGGCCTGCGGGCTGCTGGCGCTGCCCTGGCCCCGCTGCTGCCCGGTGGTGTACGGCGCCGCTCTGGGGGCCACGTGGGCCGGCTGGCAGGGCTCGCTGGCCGGGCTGGTGCTGGTTATTTTCCTGGCCTTTCTTTGCCAGGTTTTGTCCCTTTTCGGCACAGGCATTGATAAAGAAAGCTTCGAGGCCTTCAACCGGCAGTTGTTGTTGCTGTTCTACCTTCCCTTTCTCTTTGTTCACCTGCTCTTTCTCTGGGACCTGCCCGGGGGGCGGGCCCTGGTGGCCATGGTCTTCCTGGTGGCCTGGGGCGGCGACGCTTTTGCCTATTACACCGGCCGGGCCCGGGGGCGGAGGAAACTGGCGCCCGCCATCAGCCCCAACAAGACGGTGGAGGGCAGCCTGGGCGGCGTCGTGGGCGGCGGTTTTTTTGCCCTGTTGCTGGCTTTTACCGGCCTGGTGCCGCTTCCCTGGTATCAGCTGGTTTTTCTCGGCATGCTGGCCAACGTTGTCGGCCAGGTGGGGGATCTGTTTGAGTCCTACCTGAAAAGGCTGGGGGGCAGCAAGGATTCTGGCCGTCTGATCCCCGGGCACGGGGGCATGCTGGATCGCCTGGACAGCATACTCTTCGCCGGGCCGCTGATCTATTACGGCATCCGGCTGCTGAACTGATGAAAACGCTGGCGATTCTCGGTTCGACCGGTTCCATCGGCCTGAACACCCTGGACCTGGTGCGGCGTTTTCCGGGGCGCTACCGGGTGGCCGGCCTGGCGGCCGGAGAGAACCTGGAGCAGCTGCTGGCCCAAGTGCAGGAGTTTCGGCCCCGCCTGGTGTCGGTGAAGTCGGCGGCCCTGGCTGAACGCCTGGAGGCTGGCCTGCGGTCCCAAGGTATGGAAACCGAGATCTGCTGGGGTGCCGAGGGGCTGGTCCGGGTGGCGACCATGGCCGGGGTGGAAATGGTGATTTCGGCCGTGGTCGGCGCCGTCGGCCTGCAGCCTACCTATGAGGCCCTGCTGGCCGGCCGGCAGGTGGCTCTGGCCAACAAGGAATCGATGGTGATGGCCGGCCGGCTGCTCAACGAAACCGCCCGGCGGCACGGGGGCTGCATTTTGCCCCTGGACAGCGAACACTCGGCCATCTGGCAGTCGCTGCCAGGCGAACGGCGGGAGTTTCTTGCCCGTTTGACTTTGACCGCCTCCGGGGGGCCGTTTTTCCGCTGCAGCCGGGAGGAACTGGCGGCGGTGCCGCCGGCGGCGGCCGTCAAACATCCCCGCTGGTCCATGGGGCCGAAAATCAGCATCGATTCGGCGACCATGATGAACAAGGCCCTGGAGATCATCGAAGCCCGCTGGCTGTTCCAGGTGCCGCCGGTGAAAATCACCGCCCTGATTCATCCCCAGAGCATCGTTCATTCCCTGGTGGAGTTCTGCGACGGGGCGGTCCTGGCCCACTTGGCCCGGCCGGACATGCGGCTGCCGATCGCCTATGCCTTGGCCTACCCGGAGCGGCTGCCGCTGCCGTTTCCGGTTCTGGACCTGGCCCGGGAAGGGAAACTGGAGTTTTTTGCCGTTGACCCGGAGCGGTTTCCGGCCCTCGAACTGGCCTACCGGGCCATGGAAATTGGCGACAGCGGCACGGTGGCGCTCAACGCCGCCAACGAGGTGGCGGTGGCCAGGTTCGTCGCCGGGGAGATCGGCTTCCTGGACATCACCGCCCTGGTGGCCGAGGTCCTGGAGCAGGTGCCCCGGCGGGATTTCACTTCCATCGCCGCCGTCATGGATTTTGACCGGCAGGTGCGGGCAATGATGGCCGCCGGGCCGGCGGCCGACAGAGGTTAAGATTCTATGTACAGTGTGATTTCCGCGATCGTGGTGCTGGGCATCCTGATCTTTGTCCACGAACTGGGACATTTCCTGGTGGCCAAGTTGTGCGGCGTCCGGGTGCTGGTTTTTTCCCTGGGATTCGGTCCGCGGCTGTGCGGCTGTCGCTGGGGGGAAACCGAGTACGTCCTCTCTGCCGTGCCCCTGGGGGGATACGTCAAGATGCTGGGTGAGGGCAAGGAGGACGAGAGTGTCCCGGAGCTGGCTCCCGAGGACGAGCCCTACTCCTATGCGGCCAAGAAGCCGTGGCAGCGGCTGGCCATTGTCTTTGCCGGGCCGTTCACCAACATCGTTTTCGCCGCCCTGCTTTTCGGCCTGGTCTACTTTTTTGGCGTGCCGTCGCTGAACACCAAAATCGGCGAGGTGAACCCGGACCTGCCGGCCTTTGCCGCCGGCATCGAGGCCGGCGACCGGGTGCTGGCCATCAACGGCACCCGGGTGGAAAACTGGGAAGAACTTTCCCGGCTGATCAAGAAAAGCCGCGGCGACCTGCTGACCATCGAACTGCAGCGGGGCGACGAAGTGGTGACCGTCAAGGTGAGGCCGAAAAAAATCGAAAGCCGGAATATTTTCGGCGAACCGGTGGTTACCTACGTAGTCGGCATTACCGCCGCCGGCGAGACCAACATCCTCAAATATCCCCCGGGCCGGGCCCTGGTGGCGGGGATGGTGGAGACCTGGAAGATCGCCAAATTGACCCTGGTCAGCTTCGTTAAGCTGATCGAACGGGTGATCCCCGCCAAGACCCTGGGGGGGCCGATCATGATCGCCCAGATGGCCGGCCAACAGGCCAAGGCCGGCCTGCTCAACCTGCTTTACTTCATGGGGATTATCAGCATCAACCTCGGGATTCTCAACCTTTTTCCGGTGCCGATTCTCGACGGCGGCCACATCGTTTTTATCCTCATCGAAATGGTGCGCGGCAAGCCGGTGAGCGTCAAAAAGATGGAAATTGCCCAGCAGATCGGTCTTTTCATCCTCATTTCCCTGATGGTCTATGTTTTTTACAATGACCTGACCAGGATTTTCACCGAGTAGTCATGCGTCTGCTGGCCGTCGATACCAGTACCAGCCATCTCTCGGTGGCGGTCCTCGAGGGCCGGACCCTGCGGGCGAAAATGGTGCGGCAGGTCAGCGGGGGACATGCCGACTGCCTGCTGGGAGCGATAGACGCCGTGCTGGCGGCGGCCGGCATCGGCAAGAGGGAGCTCGACTGCCTGGCGGTTTGCCGGGGACCGGGTTCTTTCAGCGGCCTGCGGGTGGGGATCGCCGGCCTGGCGGGAATGGCCGCCGCCCTGGAAAAACCCCTGCTTTCCTTTGTCGGCCTCGACCTGCTGGCCCTGCAGTTTGCTTCCTGCTGGCCGGGCATTGTCTGCCCGGTGCTCGACGCCCGCCGGCACCAGGTTTACTGGGCGGCCTATGAAGCGGCTGCCGGCGGGAACGGCTGCCGGCGGCTGAGTGATTACCGGGTTGACGACCCGGGAAAGATTTTTACCGTCGACCGGCCGGCGGCCATCCTGGCGGTCGGTTCCGGGGTGGATGCCTACCGGGAGGTGATGGCGGCAGCCGGCGGCGGCCGGCTGCTGGGCCTGCCCCGGGGGATCGCCGACCTGGCCCTGGTGCCCGTTTTGCTCCGGGAGCAGCTGGCGGCTCTCGGCGCCGGGGAGCCGGCGCCGCCGGTGCGGCCGCTTTATATCCGGCCTGCGGACGCCGAGATCAATCTGGCCCGCCGGCAGGCGGCCGATGACGGCCGGCCGGATTCCGGCTGCGGCGGCCGCCGACAGTAACGCGCAGCTCCCCGCCCGGCAGGCGGGTATTTTCTTTCCTCGCCGGCGGGGAAAAGTCACTGTTCGGGAAAGGATCGCCATGAACGCCATCCTGGCGGTAAGCATCCTGGTCGCCGCCGGCCTTGCGGGCGGCCTCCTGGCCCGTCGCCTGCGCCTGCCGGCGGTGACCGGCAACATTCTCATGGGGATCGTCATCGGCCCCCACCTTACCGGCATCCTCGACTACGAGATTGTTTACCAGACCCTGCGGCCGATTTCCGAGATCGCCCTCGGCCTGATTGCGGTTACCATCGCCGCCCACCTGCGTCTCCGCCGCCTGGCCGGGCAGAAGTTCCGTCTGCTGTTCATTGCCGTCCTGCAAAGCGGCGGAGCCTTCCTGGCGGTGTTTTTCGCCTGTCGGCTGCTGCTGCACGACTGGGTTCCCGCCATCCTGCTGGCGGTCATCGCCGCCTCGACGGCGCCGGCGGCCACCCTGGCGGTGATCCGGGAGACCGAGGCCCGGGGCCCCCTGGTCAAGACCATCGTGGCTGTCGTCGCCCTGGATAATGTTTTCGCCATCCTCCTTTTCGTGGTGATTTCCTCCTGGCTGTCGGTGGTCCTCCAGGCGGAAGGCCTGGGTGTTTCCCGGCTGGTGGCGGCCAACGTCGCCCGCATCCTGTCCCTCTCCCTGCTGCTGGGGGTGCTGGTTTCCCTGGCGCTGCTGCTCGGTTCCCGCTGGCTGCGGCAGAAGTACCAGTACCTGACCGGGATTACCATCGCCATCTTTTTCACCACCGGGGTGGCCCTGTGGTGGCATGTTTCGCCCCTGCTGCCCAACATGGTGGTCGGTTTCCTGGTCAGCAACCTGTCGCCGGTCCGCCGGGAGATCCTCACCGCCCTCGAGGACATCGAGCCGCTGATTTTCATCTCCTTCTTCACCCTGGCGGGCACCCACCTGGACATCCACCTGCTGGCCGGTCTCGGCGGGGTGGGGCTGGTTTACATCCTGGCCCGCTACGGGGGCAAGCTGGCGGGGGCCTGGACTGCGGCCCTGCTGGCGGGAATGCCGGCCCCGGTGCGGAACTGCCTCGGGTTCTGCCTGCTGCCCCAGGCGGGGATCGCCGTCGGGCTGGTAGTCGCCGTACAGGAAAACCCGCTTTTTTCTCCCTATGAATCCCTGATTACCGCCGTGGTGCTGACGGCCATCGTGGTCAGTGAACTGGCCGGTCCGGTGATCAGCAAGTACATGCTCTCCCGGGCCGGCGAAGTGGGGCGGGAGGGATACCGGCTGTTCGGCATTGTTCCCCGCCAGGGGATCGTCCTGCCGGTTGAAGCGGAGGACAAGTGGGAGGTCATTGAGGAACTGGTGGGCCACGCGGCCCGGGTCTACCAGCTGGATGACGGCCAGCGCCAGGCGCTCCTGGCTTCGGTGGTCGAACGGGAAAAATCCCTGAGTACCGGGGTGGGCAAGGGGATCGCCATCCCCCACGGCACCATCAACCAGGGGTCGGTGATCCGGGGAATCCTCGGGGTGAAGCCGGCGGGGGTCGATTTTCAGTCAATGGACGGCGAACCGGCCCGGGTGATTATCCTCATGCTCATCCCGGAAAAGTGTTTCCGCGATCACCTGTTGGTGCTGGCGGAGATTTCCAAGGTGATGAGCCGGTCCGAGGTGGTGAGCCGGGTGACGGCGGCCAAGCGGGCTGACGAGGTCTATCATATCCTCTTTGCCGAGGAAGTCAGCCCCGGTGACTACCTGGCGGGCGAGGGGATTTCCTGAGCCCGGCAGACAACGGCTGCCAGCAGCCGGGCGGCCAGGCCCAAGGCCTTTTCGTCGAGGTCAAAAAGGGTGCTGTGCAGCGGCTGGTCAATCCCCTGTCGTGGGTTGCCGCAGCCGATTTTCAGGTAGCAGCCGGGCAGCCGTTCGGCGAAATAGGCAAAGTCCTCGCTGCCCATGACCGGCTCCGGCGTGGTGACCAGGGTCTCGAGCCCGGGTACCTCCCCGGCCAGGCGGGCGACAAAGTCGAGGAGCCGGGCATCGTTGACCAGGGCCGGGGCCACCGGTTGCAGGTCGATATCCACCCCGGCGCCGGCGGCCGCCGCCGTTTTGGCGAGCAGGTTTCGAAACCGGGCCAGGAAGTCCCGCCGCTGTTCCTCGTCGATGGTCCTGATGGTGCCGCTCATCTCCACCTGGTCGGCGATGATGTTGGCCGCTGTGCCCCCCTTGATGGTGCCGACTGAAATCAAGGCCGGCCGGGCGGGGTTGCGGCCCTTGGCGGCCAGAAAGTTCATGGCGGCAATCAGCTGGGCGGCCGCTTGGATGGCATCGGTGCCTCTTTCCGGGAAGCAGGCATGGGCGGCGACGCCCCGCAGCCGGAGGTGGAAGAAATCGGCGGCCGCCATTACGGTGCCCTGGTGGGCGGCCACGGTGCCGGTCTGCAGGTCGGGAAAGAAGTGAAAGCCGAAAATGGCTGGCCCGGCTGTGTTCCAGCTCCGGCAGGCCGGCGGCCAGCATCGCCCGGGCGCCCCGGCCGTTTTCCTCCGCCGGCTGGAAAATGAAGTTCAGGGAGGTCGGCAGCTCGGCGGCAAAAGGGGCCAGGGCCACCGCCAGGCCGAGGAGAACGGCGGTGTGGCCGTCGTGGCCGCAGGCGTGCATGATTCCGGGACGGCGGGAGGCATAGGGGCAGTCTTTGGCGTCAGTCAGCGGCAGGGCGTCCATGTCGGCCCGCAGGGTCAGGGCGGGGCCGTCTTTCCCGGGGGCGTCCAGCCGGGCGACGATGCCGTGGCCGCCCACCCCGGAGCGCTGCCGGATGCCGTTTTCCCGCAATACCCGGCTGACCAGGGCGGCGGTCTCCTCCTCCCGGCCCGAAAGCTCGGGGTATTGGTGCAGGTGGCGCCGCCAGCCGATGATCCGGTCTTCCAGCGCGGCCAGGCGGGAAAAAATCTTTGCTGACAACATGATTTAATTTTCCTTTTCTGTTAGATTAGTCTCGTAAAAGAGACGGTAGTGAATTTTTAACAGGATCTGCCGGTCAATGCAACGGCAAAGGCGGCGGGAATTTGCGGCCGCCGGCAGCGGTTGCCGGCCGTTTTCAAGAAGGAAGGTGAAAATGCCGATTTACGCGTTCGAGGGGCGGCGGCCGCAGATCGCCGCCGATGCCTACGTCAGTGAAACCGCCATCGTCATTGGGGATGTGCGCATCGGGCCGCAGGTCTACGTCGGCCACGGGGTGATCCTCCGGGGAGATTACGGCACCATCGAGGTCGGCCCCCAGTCGGCGGTGGAAGAGGGGGCGATTGTCCATATCAACCCCGGGGCTACCTGCAGCATGGTATCCCGGGTGACCATCGGCCACGGGGCCTTGGTGCACTGCCCCTACATCGGGCCGGAAGCGGTGATTGGCATCGGGGCCGTCCTCTCTTTCAATGTCCGGGTGGGGGCCGGGGCCATCGTGGCCGAGGGAGCCGTGGTTCCCAACGGCCGGGAGATTCCTCCGGAAGTTATTGTCGCCGGCAATCCGGCCCGGGAGATCGGCCCGGTGGAGAAGCGCCACCGGGATTTCTGGACCTACGGCAAGGATCTTTATGTCGATCTGGCCCGGCGCTACCCCACGGGGCTGCAGCGCCTGGACAGGTCGAACGGGTAGCGGCGGGAAGGTTGCCGGATGGTGGATTTGTCGGTCGGCGGTATCGGGCAGACGCAGTTCCAGCCCCGGGTGAGCCAGGACCTGGCCCTCACCGGGCCGCGGTTGGCGCCGGAGCTGCTGGGGCAAGAGCTGCCGCTGGAAGTGGTGGCGGCCCTGCCCGACGGCCGTTACCTGGTAAAGATCGCCGGCCGGGAGCTGGTGGCCGCCGGAGAAACGGCCCTGGCCGCCGGCAGGGTTTACCAGGTGCAGGTGACCCGGGTAGATCCATCTCTGGCGGTCAGGCTGCTGCCGGTTGGCGAGGCGGGGCTGAATTTTCCCGGCCTGGGGGCGGCCGTTGCCACCCTCTTGCGTGAACCCAACGCCTTTGCCGGCCGCCTGCTGCAGCTGGGCCGGTTGCTGCCGGCCGTCGAGGCGGAATCCCTGGCCGGTTTGCGCCAGCTGGTTGCCGAATTGACCGCCGCCGGGGCCGAGATGCCGGCGACCGCCGGCCGCCAGTTTGATCTTACCCGCCTGCCGGCGACCTTGGGCCTTGCTCTGGAGGCCGGCCTGGCCGCCGGGAGCGAAGCGCCGGCCGCCGGCCTGCTGCCGCTGCTGCTGACCGAGCCGGGGCAGAATCTCAAGGCCGAGCTGCTGAAGGCCCGTTCCTGGCTGTCCAGGCGGGAGCCGACAGCGGCAACCGGGGAGCTCAAAAGCCTGGTCCAGGACCTGCTGGCCATGGTGGAGCTGAACCAGGTGCTGAACAACCCCGGGGTGCGGCCGTTTGCCGGCCTGCAGCTGGTTTTGCCGTTTTTCCCGGCCGCCGCCGGTGTTGATGTCTGGCTGCGGGTCGAGCGCCGCAGCGACGATGAAGCCGCTGCCTCTGACCCGGCGCTGGCCGTCTATTCCCTGGTTGTTTATCTCGAGCTGGCGGCTTTCGGCCCGGTGAGCAGCCGGGTGGTTGCCGATTTCCGGCGGCTGGCGGTGACCGTCGAGGTCAGCGGCCGGCGCCAGCTGGAACTCCTGCAGGAAGAACTGGCGGCGGTGAAAGAGGATCTCCAGTCGCGGTTCGCCGTGCCTGTGCACTTTCGCCTGCAGCAGAAGCCCGGCGGCGAGATCCGTTCCGGCTGGTGGGAAAATTTCTCTGCCGGCCTGCCCCGGCTGGTGAACACCAGGGCCTGAGCCGGCCCCGGGGGAGAAAAAAGTTGCATTTGTTTGCCGGTTTTGGGTATGCTCTGCCGGAAATGCGGAGGTTTCTGCTTGCCTGAACCACCTGCTGTATTGAGGATGCTGCCATGCTGATAACTTGCCCCAGGTGTCAGACGAAATTCATGCTGGCCGATGAATTGCTGCCAGTCGGCGAAGAGGTGGTGAAAGTCAAATGTTCCCGCTGTGGCCA
>JAFDMG010000033.1 GCA_019306045.1 Deltaproteobacteria bacterium
GCTGGGCCTTGGTTCGCTGGCCGTAGAGGGTTTCATGGGCGGTCACCCAGGCCAGGAAATCCGGCTGGCGGATCAGGGTATTGGCCAGGAACTGGCTGCGGGAAAAAATTCCCAGGAGAATCTCCAGCCGCCGGGGCTGAGAAAAAAGCAGGTTGTAGTGGGCCACCGGGTCCGCCAGGGAGGCCACGAAACGCTCCCAGTTGTTGAGGGCCAGATCGGGAGCCGACTCGCGGCGCAGGATGTCGCAGGCCAGGACCGCCAGCTTGACAAACAGCTCCCGGCGCTCTCCCTCGCCGGCAAGACTGAGAAAGTTGGTGCAGGCCCGCTCGACATTGGCAAAGCCGTATTTCCCCATGATCGCCTGCCGGCGCTCGGGAGAAAGCCGATCGTTGAGGATCAGGTCGGCAACATTGCCCATGGTGGGTGCCGGCAGCGGCTTGCGCCCCAGGTGCCGCTCCACGAAGGAGCGGACAATGGCCGTGTGGGTAGCGAAGTCCACCATCAGCTGGCGGGCGGCGCTGAAATCCCGGTGGCGCTGGTAGCCCATCCGCCGGGCCAGGTGGGTGAATTCGTCCGCCTCCACCGGCGGCAGGTAGAGGTCTTCGGCCGACCCCCGCAGCATCCGCAGGGCGTTGATCAACTGGCGGAGGAAATCGTAGGCGGCGTTGAGCTGCCGGCATTCGTCGTCGCCGAGAATGCCGGAATCCCGCAGGGCGGTCAGGGCTTCGTGCACCCGCGGGGTCCGCAGCTGGTTGCCGCCGCCCCGGGAAATCACCTGGAGAATCTGCACCGAGTACTCGATATCCACCAGGGCCCCGGGGCTGAACTTGGCGTTGTAAACTCCCGGCCGTTCCTTCTCCTTGAACTGCTTGCGCCGCAGGGCGCTCAGCTCTTCCAGGTCGATGCTGTCCGACTCGTATATGTACTGGTCCCGGAGACGCTCGATACGGGCCCCCAGTTCCCGATCGCCGCCGATCCAGCGCAGGCGCACCAGGGCCAGCCGCTCGTAGGAATGGGCCGGGCCGCCGGGACCGTAATAACGGCAGAAGTTCTCCAGGCTGACCCCCAGGGGGCCGCTTTCGCCGTAGGGCCGCAGACGGTAGTCAATGGCGAAAATGCCTTTTTTCTTGGTGACGATGAAAGCGGCGACCCCGGCCGCCAGCTGGGAGAAAAAGTCGCTGTTGGTGATTTTCTGGGGCCCGGCGGTTTCGCCGTTGTCATCGTAGACAAAGAGCAGCTCGATATCGGAAGCGTAGCCGAGGGCGGCGCCGCCCAGCTTGCCGAGGCCGAACACGGCGTAGGCGACCTCGAGACCGGCGACGGTCTGGGGCCGGCCGTATCTGGCCACCAGGTGCTGGTAGACGGTAGCCGCCGCCTGGCGGACGATGGCCTCGGCCAGGCGGGTCAGGTCTTCGGCCAGGTCACGAAAGGTGGTGCGGGCATCGACAATGTGATGCAGGTCGATTAGGAACAGTTCCCGGTTCTTGAACTCGTTGAGAATCCGCTGTTTTTCCTCGAAGGTAGTTCCGGCGGCCATTGCCGCCTGCAACCGGTCGTCCACCGTCTCGATATCGGGGAAGACTTCCTGGCCGGCCAAGTGGGACTTGAGAATCGGCAGCAGCATCTCGTACTGGAGGCGGATGAAATCCTCCCAGAGGAAGTCGCTGGTGCCGAGCACGTGGGCCAGCTCGTCCATGGCCCGGGGGTTGGCGAGGAAATTAACCCAGGCCCGGCTGTCGGGGTGGACGAGGATGTCGGGCAGCAGGGTTTCAAAACGGGTCAGGGCGGCGTAGGGGTCGGGAGCCCGGCCAAGAAAGTAAGTAAACTGCTTGGTAAGCAGCACCGCCAGCTTCAGCTTCTCCATCCCTCCCGGCCCGAGCATGCCGGCCACCCCCGGTTCGCTGATTTCCAGCAGGTCTTCGACCCGGTCGCCGACGGTCCGGATGCGGACGTAGTCGATCGACAGCCCCTGGAGGGCCAGGGTGTTGCTGAGGGTGAAGAGGAAGGCGGGAGTATCCTGGGCCACCACCTTGAGCTGCACCGTCCGCTGCTTTTCCCGGGGCATGATCTCGATCTCCACCGGGTAGAGCATCCGGGCCTGCTCCTGGCGATTGGCCACCAGGTACTGGGTCACCATCTCGTTGATCCGCTGGCGGGCTTTCCGAACCCCGTCGTCACCCCGGCCGGCAAACAGCAGCTGCACCAGCAGGAGCAGCCGGTGGCTGAACTCGGCGCCCCAGACCTCCACCGGCAGGGAAACATCGAGAAAGCCGCGAAAATAGTCGATAATCGGCCGGTGGCCGGCCGCTGGCGGCCGGCGATAGCGGCCCCGGACCCGGCGGCCCCGCGGCCGGGCCGCGGCCAGCGGCCGGTAGGTAAAGGTTTCCCCGGACTGGATATGGAAGCCGGTGGCGGCGAAAACACCGGTGATCAGGGAAAATATACCCTGGTGGTCGTAGGAGATCACCGTGCATTCGATGATCCGGCCGTCCTCCGGGTGGGCGAAAATCACCTCCAGCGGCTGCTCGGGCCGCAGGCGGCTGACGCGCTCCACGTGCCGGGCGATCTCGGGGAGGTCGAAGCGCTGGAAATAATTGTCGTCCAGAGCAGCCAGGTGCTTTTCCACCGCCGGCGGCTCCAGCCCGGCAACCAGGGGCAGAATATCTTCAACTTGCGGTTTCATGGGCAATCACGCCGGCGCCGCGGGGCGCACCAGGGGAAAAATCATCATCTGTGCAGATATGACACCGTCAACTTTTTTTTTCAAGGCGAAAGCCGACAAGGCAACGGCCGCACGGCTTCCCAACTAGCCGCGGTCGCAAAAAAAGCGGGCGCCCAAAAAACGGCGCCCGCTGACGGCTTCTGCTGTTGCCGGGCTTAAATGTCGTAGTAAAGGGCAAACTCCCACGGGTGGGGCCGCAGGGCAATGGCCTCGACCTCGTTCTCCCGCTTGTAGCTGATCCAGGTGGAGATGACGTCTTCGGTGAAAACATCTCCCTTGAGCAGGAATTCGTGGTCGTTTTCCAGGGCCGTCAGGGCCTCGGCCAGGGAACCGGGGGTGTGGGGCACCTTGGCCAGTTCCTCGGGCGGCAGGTCGTAAATGTCTTTGTCCAGGGGCTGGCCCGGATCGATCTTGTTGACAATGCCGTCGATGGCGGCCATCAGCATGGCGGAAAAGGCCAGGTAGGGGTTGCAGCTGGGGTCGGGGCAGCGGAACTCGAAACGCTTGGCTTTTTCCGACGAGGAGTACATGGGAATCCTGACGGCGGCGCTGCGGTTCTGGCTGGAGTAGGCCAGGTTGACCGGAGCCTCGAAGCCGGGCACCAGGCGCTTGTAGCTGTTGGTGGTCGGGTTGGTGAAGGCCAGCAGGGCCGGGGCGTGCTTGAGGATGCCGCCGATGGCATACATGGCCGTCTGCGACATGCCGGCGTAGCCGTCGCCGGCGAACAGGTTCTTGCCGTCCTGCCACAGGGAGATGTGAACGTGCATGCCGCTGCCGTTGTCGTTGAACAGCGGTTTGGGCATGAAAGTCACCGTCTTGCCGTACTTCTTGGCGGTGTTCTTGATGACGTACTTGTACTTCAGCAGGGCGTCACCCATCTGGACCAGGGGCGCGAAGCGCATGTCGATCTCCGCCTGGCCGCCGGTGGCCACTTCATGGTGCTGGCACTCGACGTTGAGGCCGATCTCCTCCATGGTCAGCATCATCTCGCTGCGGAGATCCTGCTGGCTGTCGGTGGGCGGCACGGGGAAGTAGCCTTCCTTGTAGCGGGGCTTGTAGCCCAGGTTCGGCATCTCGTCGGCACCGGTGTTCCAGCGGCCCTCGACGGAATCGACGAAATAGTAGCCGCTGTTCTCGTTCTGGTCGAAGCGGACGTCATCGAAGATGAAGAACTCGGCCTCGGGACCGAAAAAGGCGGTGTCGGCCAGTCCCTGGCTCTGGATGTACTTTTCCGCCTTGCGGGCGATGTTGCGGGGATCGCGGCTGTAGTCCTCACCGGTGATCGGATCGCAGATATTGCAGATCAACACCAGGGTCTTGTGGGCAAAAAAGGGATCGATAAAAGCGGTTTCCGGCACCGGCTTGACCAGCATGTCCGACTCGTTGATCGCCTGCCAGCCGCGGATGCTGGAACCGTCGAAGCCGAGCCCCTCGGCAAAAGTATCCTCGTCGATCTCGTGGGCGGGCACGGAAAAATGCTGCCAGAGGCCGGGAAAATCCATAAACCGGAGATCCACGACCTTGACGTCTTCCTTCTTCATGAAATTAACAACATCTTTCGGGGTTTTCAATGTGCTCATGCTCCTGGCTCCTCCTGTACAATTGCTTTTGATGGCTTGGCTTTATTAGGTTTACAGTATGTGAAACAAGCGCGCCAGCCGGCCTGTCGGTAGCGCCAACAACCCTTCAGCATTAATATGTTCATCAGCATAAGTCAACTTTATTACCGGGGAAAACCGGGGCTTTTTCAGCCCCTTTCAGCCGATGGCATCCTGGCCGGTTTCTCCGGTGCGGATGCGGATGCACTGTTCCAGGGGCTGGACAAAAATCTTGCCGTCGCCGATCACGTCGCTACGGGCAGCGGACAACAGCCACGGTAAAAAGACATGGATAGCAGAGCAGGAATCATGCCAGAATGACAGGAAAGAGTTTTTTCCCGACGAAAATCGGCGCCGCGGCAACCATCAGCGAAGGCCATTCGCTAGTCAACTAATTGTTATTACAGGAATAAATCTGGACAGTATTGGCGTAGACCGCGGCGGTAAAACAATTGCCGGCACAAAGCAGCCGGCAAACCACGGCGTAAAAACGGGAGGACAAAAAAACACAAAAACGTATCGCAATTGTTTGCCCGGCGCCCTTCCCGGCCTTAAACGTAAATTTTAGCCAATGATTGCAAGCAATTAGAAGCTACGACACATTTTTGTAGCAAAAACAGTCCGAGAGCACAAAAATGTATCGCCACTGGGCAAAAATCCGGGGCGGGAGAAATCAGGAAATTCTGACGCCGGCATATTTGCGGTAGTCGATCCCGTAGCGGCTGATTTTATATTGAATAATTCTTTTGGTGGTGCCGAGGAGTTCGGCGGCCCGGGTCTGGTTGCCCTTGGCTTTTTTCAACGCCTCGACGATCAGGGTAGTCTCGTAGGCCTGCACCATCTGCTGGAAATTGCCGTGCCCTTCCACCAGGGAATTGCCGCCGGTGCCGGCCTGCAGGGAAGGAGGCAGCAGATGGCCGTAAATGATGCCGTCGGTGGCCAGCAGCACCGCCCGCTCCAGGCAGTTCTGCAGCTCGCGCACGTTGCCGGGCCAGTGGTAGGAGATCAGCAGGTCAAGGGCGGAGGAGTCGATGCGGCTAATCTGCTTACCCACTTTCCGGCCCATCTGCTGGACGAAATAGTCGGCCAGCAGAATGATGTCCGCCCCCCGCTCCCGCAGGGGGGGCAGGTAAAGGGGAAAAACGCTCAAACGGTAGTAGAGATCGGAGCGAAAGCGGCCCGCCGCCACTTCCCGCTCCAGATCCCGGTTGGTGGCGGCAATCACCCGGGCGTTGGTTTTCAGGGTGCGGCCGCCGCCGAGGCGCTCGAACTCGCGGTCCTCCAGCACCCGGAGCAGTTTCACCTGGGATGCCAGCGGCAACTCGCCGATTTCATCGAGAAAGATGGTGCCCTTGCCGGCCTGTTCGAACTTGCCGATCCGCTGCTCCACCGCCCCGGTGAACGCTCCTTTCTGGTGGCCGAACAGCTCGCTTTCCACCAGGTTTTCCGGGATGGCACCGCAGTTCAGCCGCACCAGCGGCTCGTCCCGCCGCTGACTGCGGTAATGGATTTCCTCGGCCACCAGCCCTTTGCCGGTCCCGGTTTCCCCGGTGATCAGCACCGTGGTCGGCGAATCGGCCACCTGGTTGATCTGTGCCGCCACCTGGCGCATGGACTTGGCATTGCCGACAATGGTCCCCAGGGGGCTGTGGCGGTCAATGGCCTCCCGCAGGCGGACATTCTCCTCCTGGATCCGCCGGGCGTGTACCCGGGGAGCCAGCATGTTGGCGACGATCTCGAGGAAGGCCACCTCGGTTTTCAAATTGTCCCCCTTGGCTGCCCGGTCGACGGAGAGGGCGCCTACCGTTTCGCCGGCATACTTGACCGGCACGCAGATAAAAGCCAGGGTGGCCCGGTCGATCTCCCGGCGGGCGCCGGAGCGGTCGAGAAACAGCGGCTCCCGGTCCAGACGGGGAATGGCGATCGGCCGGCCGCTGGCCACCACCTTGCCGGTAATGCCTTCGCCCAGCCGGTAGTAGATGGGTGACGAACGCTCGGGAATGCCATAGGTGATGTCCACGTGGATCTCCTCGAGATCCCGGCGGTAAAGGGAGATCATGCCCCGTTTCATGCCGGTCAGGCGGGCCAGATGCACCAGGATGCTGTACATGGTGGTTCTGAATTCCTCCCCCCTGGTCAGCAGACGGCTGATTTTCTCAATGGCGCTGAAATAGCTGCGGGGCAGTGCCGACATCATAAGATCTCCCTTCCGTGCTCCCCCGGCGGCCGCGCGGCCGACCGGCCTTGCCGGCGGCCCGGGGATGATCGATTTTTTCTTACAAAACGTACAATTTTGTATCATAGCAGAAAAACCGGCCGGCTTTAACCCCTCTTTTGCCACCGTTCGCGACGGATATTGTCTTTTGGCGGCATATTTGTTATGCAGGGGGTGGCTGCCGGGCACCCAACTTTTCCTTGCCCGCCCGGCGGCGGCAAAAACAGCAGCAGCCCAATCCCATGCGCATCCACTACCTGCAGCACGTTCCTTTTGAAGGCCTGCAGTGTTGCCCACTGGGCCGCGGCCGCCCTGCTGAAGCATCGCGGCCACAAACTGGTTCCGGCGCCCTACATCCAGGACACCGCCCGGATCAAGGGCAGCCGGCGGCAGTTCGCCGCTATCAACCGGCAGATGAATCTGATTCTTGACTACCTGGCCAGCCGGACCGGACAACCGGCCCCCGGCCGGGAAACAGCGAGGCCCCAGCAATGAACCACACTTCTCCGACAGTCCCTCCGCCAACCTGGTCGCCCCTGACCAGCGCCCTGGGTTTTATTTTCCGCCACTACAAAATCCTGCTCCTCAGCCTGGTGCTGGTGGCAGTCACCGGCCTGCTCACCTGGGTGGGCTACCTGGTTACCATCCACCTGGCCAACGGCCTGACCGGCCATTTTTTCCAGCAGCCGCCGGCGGCCGCGGGAATCAAGGGCTGGTTCCTGGTCAAAGGCTGGTGGCTGCTGAAAATGCTTTTCCTGGTCATCTCCCGGGTGATCGCCTTCTACCTGGCCTTTCTCCTGGCCTTCAGCCTCACTTCCCCCGGCTACGTCTTCCTGAGCACGGCCACCGAGAAAACCTACCTGAGGGACAAGTTCACCGAGGATGCTCCCTTCAGCTGGTCGGGAACGCTCACCGATCTGGTGGAGGGGATTAAAATCGCCGGGCTGGGCATCGTGGTGACGATAGCCGCCCTGGTGGTCAACCTGATCCCGGGGCTCGGTCAGATCCTCGTTTTTCTGCTGTACACCTTTTATTCGGCGCTGATGTTCGTCGACTATCCCGCTTCCCGGCGGCGCTGGAGCCTGGGCCGGAAAATCGGCTGGTTGAAAAAGAACTGGCTGCCGGCCCTGCGCCTCGGCCTGCTGCCGACCCTGGTCAGCCTGGTGCCGCTGGTTAACATCTTTTTCATGGCCCTGCTCTTTCCCTTGTTCACCGTCTACACCACCCTGAACTTCATTGCCCTGGAGGACCGGCAGCCAACCTAAGACGGCGGCCGCGGCCGCCATTCCCCGGGCCGGCCGCCGGTGGCGCGACAACCCCAACAGCAAGGCAAAACACTCAGGATTGACAAAAACGGCGAAATGGGATATGGCTTTCCTCTTTCGTGGTCCCGGCCAGGCACCGCCGCCCGGGAACCTGCGCCCGGCATGACCCGGTTGCCGGCCCCCGGCGGTCAGGCCGCGGCAACAATACGTCAAGTTTAAGGAGAAACATATGTGTCGGTTGAGCGCCATCGTCTCAAACGAGTATTTTTCCCCCATGGAGAACATCATGGCCCTGGAAACCATGAAGGAGGGGCATGACGGTTCCGGCCTGGGCATGATCCTCCGGGACCTGGGGGGTGAATTCGAGAAATTGAAGGGCTTTCCGATCCTGTCGGGCATCTGCACCAATGACGGCATCAAGACCCTGGACGAATACATGGTCAAGGTCGGTTTCAAGACCAAGCACCTGTGGACGCCGGAAATTTCCCTGAAACCGGGGATGAACATCAAAAAAAGGGATTTCTATTTCGCCCGGGCCTACGAATACCCCCAGTGGGCCCTGGAAAAAGACCAGGCAACCAGGGACAACCTGCTGCTGGAGACCCGCCTGGCCCTGCGGGAAATCGGCCTGCAGGGCCAGTCGATGCACATTTTCTCCTTCTGGCCCGACCTGATCACCCTCAAGGAAGTCGGCGACCCGCTGGAAGTGGGTGAATTTTTCGGCCTCGACAAGAAGCCGGTGCTGGCCAAGAAAATTCTCGCCCAGGGGCGGCAGAACACCAACTATGCCATCAATCTCTACGCCTGCCATCCCTTTTTCATCGAGGGCTTCTGCACGATGACCAACGGCGAAAACACCGCTTTCGTCCCCATTCGCGAGTTTCTCACCAGCCGGGACTACCCCGGCTACGTCGGCTACCAGAGCGACAGCGAGGTGTTCGCCCACATCCTGCACTACATCCGCGACCACCTGGGCTTTCCCCTGAAATATTACAAGGACGTGATCACGCCGCTTTTCGACCGGGAGATGGAGGAGCGCCACGACCGGCCGGCCATCGAGCTGATCAAAAAGGTGCTGCGGCCGCTGACCATCGACGGCCCGAACTGCGTCATCGGCATCGACCGGGACGGCACCTCCTTCATGGTCCAGGACGCCAAGAAGCTGCGGCCGGGCGCCGTCGGCGGGGTGCCGGGCAAATTCGCCCTGATGTCGGAAGTCTGCGGCCTCGACGCCGCCATTCCCGACCGGGACACCAGCAAGGATGTCTTCCCGATGAAATACGACATGGTGATGATTGAAGACGACGTTAAGGAGATCAAGATATGGAATCAAAAACACGGCTCGATGTCAACGGTCAGCTATCAGTAAAAGACCTGCCGTACATCATTCACTGGAACCCGGACAAGTGCACCCGGTGCGGCAAGTGCACTGCCGTCTGTCCCAACCAGGCCATCGAGCCCGGAGTCTTCGTCAGCCGGCTGGTGTCCTCCGAGGGTTCGCTGCCGATGCCGGCGACCGTCCGCACCACTTTTCACGGCATCCGGCAGGTGACCGACATTGAGCGCTACTGCGTCGGCTGTGCCATGTGCTCCCTTGTCTGTCCCAACGACGCCATCTACCCGGAATACAACCCGGCCAACAAGTTCCTGATCCACAAGAACAAGGGCGGCGTCCCCCACAAGCGGGGCGGCCGGCGCAACGACCCGTCGCTGTCGACCCTGGACCGGCTGAAATTCACCCGGATCTCCATGCTCACCGACCCGGCCCTGGACGCCGGCCGGCACGAGTTTCACATTCGCACTCTGCTAGGGCGCAACCTGTCCCCGGACCAGCTGCCCCTGACGGTCAAGGACGAGGAACTTTTTCTCGACGAAACCGTTTTTGTTCCCCCGGTACGGGAGATCTTTCCCATCCGCATCGGCGGCATGTCCTTCGGCGCCCTGTCGCCCAACATGTGGGAAGGTCTGACCATGGGGGTTGCCTACCTCAACGAGGTGGAAAAAATCCCGGTGGTCATGTGCACCGGGGAAGGCGGCATGCCGCCCCGGCTGCTCAAGTCGCGTTTTTTGAAATACTTCATTCTCCAGATCGCCTCCGGCTATTTCGGCTGGGACGAGATCATCCACGCCATTCCCCACATGAAGGAGGACCCGGCCGCCATCGAGATCAAGTACGGCCAGGGGGCCAAGCCCGGCGACGGCGGCCTGCTGATGGCCTTCAAGGTTCTCGACCTGATCGCCAAGGTGCGCGGCGTGCCTACCAAGGTGGACCTGGCTTCGCCGCCGACCCACCAGACCAAGTACTCCATCGAGGAGGCGGTAGCCAAGATGATCACCTCCATGTCCATGGCCTTCGGCTTCCGGGTGCCGGTCTATCCCAAGATCTCCGGCACCAAGACGGCCCTGGCGGTGCTCAACAACCTGGCCCGCAACCCCTTTGCCAGCGCCCTGACCATCGACGGCGAGGACGGCGGCACCGGCGCGGCCTACAACGTCTCGATGGACAAAATGGGGCACCCCATCGCCTCCAACCTGCGGGAGTGCTACCTGAACCTGGTCAAGATCGGCAAGCAGAATGAACTGCCGCTCTTTGCCGCCGGCGGGGTGGGCAAGCGGGGCAACCTGGCGGCCAACGCCGCCGCCCTGATCATGCTGGGCGCCTCGGGGGTTGACATCGGCAAGTACATCATGCAGGCGGCCGCCGGCTGTCTTGGCGACGAGTACAACCGCTGCAACCTGTGCAACGTCGGCCGCTGCCCCAAGGGCATCACCACCCAGAACCCGCGGCTTTACCGCCGCCTCGACCCGGACCTGGTGGCCGAGCGGGTGGTGGATGTCTTCAAGGCGGCAGACAGCGAGCTGAAAAAGATTTTCGCCCCCATGGGGCGCAGCACCCAGCTGCCGATCGGCATGTCCGACGGCCTGAGCGTCGACGACAAGGCGATCGCCGAGCGGCTGCAGATCGACTACGCCTGCTGACCGGACGGCGCGGTCCAAAAGGCAATTTTATCTCAACCCCAGGAAAAACGGTTTAAGGAAATTTCGATGTATGAAATTCGCGGGATAATCGATGGCAAGCGGGTGCCTTCCAAAGATCTGGAAGAGCAGATCCAGCGGGCGGTGCGCAGCGGCAAGCGCCAACTGAAAATCATCGCCAACGGCCAGCACGGCATCGGCGGCCGCATCTGGCCGTCGCCGGAAAAAACCTTCATCAGCGTCGAGGGCACCCCCGGCCAGCGGCTGGCGGGCATGGGCATGCTGGGGACCGAGATCATCGTCCACGGCTCCTGCTCCGACGACACCGGCTGGCTCAACTGCGGCGCCAAGATTACCGTGCTCGGCGACGTCGCCAACGGCGCCCACAACGCCGGCGCCCAGGGAATTCTCTATGTCCAGGGCAGCGGCGGCGCCCGCTGCGACACGATGACCAAGTTCAACCCCCGCTTCGATCCCCTGCAGTCGTGGTACTTCCGCGATGTCGGCGACTCTTTCGCCGAGTTCAAGGCCGGCGGCATCGCCGTGGTCTGCGGCGTCGACCCCCGGTACCCGGACAACGTTCTCGGCTACCGCCCCTGCGTCGGCATGGTGGGCGGCACCATCTACTTCCGCGGCCCGACCACCGGCCAGAGTGAAAAGGACGTCCGCATCGTCCCTTTGAGCGACGGCGACTGGAAATGGCTGACGACCAACATGAAGCCCTACCTCGAGGCCATCGACCGGCTCGACTACCTGGAGGAGCTGACCCGGAGCCGGGACGACTGGCAGAAGATCATCGCCCTGACCCCCGAGGAGCGGAACGATATGGGCGGCCGGCGGCTGCCTATGGCGCAGTTCCGCCTGCAGACCTGGGAAAAGGAAGTGGGGGAGGGCGGCATCGTCGGCGACCTGCTGGACGTCGAACGGACCATTATCCCCTATATTGTTACCGGCGAGGACCGGCGGCAGTACCCCTCCTGGGACAACCAGCGCTACGCCGCCCCCTGCACCTACAACTGCCCGACCCAGATTCCCACCCAGGTGCGGACCATGCTGATCCGGGAGGGACGGCTGGAGGAAGCCCTGGCCCTGACCCTGCAGTATTCGCCCCTGCCGGCCACCGTCTGCGGCCAGGTGTGCCCCAATCCCTGCATGGATGCCTGCAGCCGCGGCGTCCTGCTGCGGGAACCGGTCGACATCGCCTTCCTCGGCAGCCTGAGCCAGCAGGTGCCGGCCCCGGCCAAGGCCCCGGAACGGCCGGAAAAGGTGGCGGTTATCGGCGGCGGCCCGGGCGGCATTGCCGCCGCCTGGCACCTGGCCCTGGCCGGCATTCAGGTCACCCTTTACGAACGCGAACCGGAACTGGGAGGAAAGATCTACCAGTGCATCCCCGAAGACCGGCTGCCGCGGGACATTCTCGCCCAGGAACTGGAGCGCTTCCGTTCCCTGGGCGTCGACGTACGGCTCAACTGCCTGGTGGACCGGGAAAAGTTCGACCGGATCCGGGAGGAACACGACGCCGTGGTGCTGGCCACCGGCGCCCACGCCCCCCGGGTCATTCCCTTCCCCGGCTACGAGGATGTCATTCCCGGCATCGTTTTCCTCAAGGGGATCAACGCCCGGACGCCCATGAACCTGGAAGGCAAAAAGGTGGTCGTCATCGGGGCCGGCAACGTCGGCATGGACATCGCCGTCGAATCCTACAACCAGGGGGCCGCCTCGGTAATCGCCGTCGACATCCAGCAGCCGGCCAGTTTCGGCAAGGAGACCGCTACGACAAAAAAGCCGGCAAGCTTCATTTCAAGGACGGCAGCAGCCTCGATGCCGACGTGGTCTTCATCTCCATCGGCGAAACCCCGGAGCTGGACTACCTGCCCGACGAGGTGGAACTGTTCAAGGGACACGTCCAGGCGGACGGCTTCTATCACACCAATATTGAGCGGCTTTACGCCGTCGGCGACGTCAACAAGCCCGGGCTGATCACCAACGCCCTGGGTGCCGGCCTGCAGGCCGCCCGCACCATCCTCGCCGAACTGGACGGCCGGCCGCCCAGCAAGCGGGACGAGGTCATGGTCGATTACGCCCGTCTCTGTCCCGAATACTACGAGCGGGAACGCCTGCCCCAGCCCCAGGACGGCGACAGCGAAGCCCTGAAATGCATGTCCTGCGGCCTCTGCCGCGACTGCGGCATCTGCGAGCAGTCCTGCTACCAGGGGGCCATTTCCCGGCGGGAAACCGAGGACGGCGGCTACGAGTACGTCGTCGACGACGACCTCTGCATCGGCTGCGGCTTCTGCGCCGCCGTCTGCCCCTGCGGCATCTGGCAGATGAACCCGATCGAAGAATACAATTTCTGATGGGCACCGTCCCGGCCGCAATAATTTTTTCCAGGACAGCCCCGGAATCGCTCAGGTTCCGGGGCTGTTGGTTTAGCGGTTGAATTAGCCGTCCTTTGCTGTTATAAAAGCTCCAGAGTTCCTTCTCCCCTCACGCAAGAAGGCAGGACAGAAAATGTGTGGTATCATTGGGATTTTCAACCATCCCGAGGCCAGCAACCTGGCTTACCTCGGCCTTTATGCCATGCAGCACCGCGGCCAGGAAAGCGCCGGCATCATCGCCACCGACGGCAAGCAGTTCACCAGCCATAAAGGTATGGGACTGGTGGCCGACGTTTTCCCGGAGGAAACGATCGCCAAGCTGCGGGGAACCCGGGCCATCGGCCACGTACGCTACTCCACCACCGGTTCCAGCAGCCTGGAAAACGCCCAGCCTTTCATGATCAACTATTCCCTCGGCACCCTGGCCATCGCCCACAACGGCAACCTGGTCAACGCCGAGGAAACCAAGAAGGAGCTGGTCTACCGGGGCTCCATCTTCCAGTCCTCGATGGATTCCGAGGTCATCATGCACCTGGTGGCCTGTTCCCGGGAGCCCAAGCTCATCGGCCGGCTGGCCGACGCCCTCAAGCAGGTCAAGGGGGCCTTTTCCATCGTTTTCATGAACGAAAACGAACTGATCGCCGCCCGGGACCCCCAGGCCATCCGCCCCCTGGTCCTGGGCAAGCTTAAAGACACCTGGATCGTCGCCTCGGAATCCTGCGCCTTCGACCTCCTGGAAGCGGAATACGTCCGGGAGATCGCCCCGGGAGAAATCCTGACCATTTCCGAGCGGGGCATCAAATCGTATTTTCCCTTTCCGGCCGCCAAGCCGACCCACTGCGTTTTCGAATACATCTATTTCGCCCGCCCCGACAGCGTCGTCTTCGGGGAAACGGTCTACGACGTCCGGGTCCGCCTGGGCCGGCAGCTGGCCCGGGAACACCCGGTGGATGCCGACATGGTGATCCCCATCCCCGACTCGGGCACCCCGGCGGCCCTCGGGTACGCCAAGGAAACCGGCATTCCCTTCGACCTGGGGCTGATCAGGAACCACTACGTTGGCCGCACTTTCATTGAGCCCCGCAGTTCCATCCGCCATTTCGGCGTCAAAATCAAGCTCAACGCCATCCGCAGCATTCTCAAGGACAAACGGGTTATCGTTGTCGACGACTCCATCGTCCGGGGCACCACCTCGCGCAAAATCATCAAGATGATCCGCGCCGCCGGCGCCCGGGAAGTGCACGTGCGCATCAGTTCGCCGCCCACCGACTACCCCTGCTATTACGGCATCGACACCCCGACCCGCAAGGAGCTGATCGCCTCCAGCCACACGGTGGAAGACATCCGGCGCTACATCACCGCCGACAGCCTCGGCTACATCAGCATTGCCGGCCTGAAACAGGTGGTCAACTGCCGGGAATGCTTCTGCGACGCCTGCTTCTCCGGCCGCTACCCGATCAGCTTCCCCGGCCTGGAACAGCCGGCCCAGCCGAGCCTGTTTTAAACCATGAAAATCGCCCTCGCCCAGCTGAATCCGACCGTCGGCGATCTCAACGGCAACCTGGCAATGCTCACGGCCGTCATCGATGAGCAAGCGGCGGACGGGCAGACGGAACTGCTGGTCTGTTCCGAGCTTTTCCTCACCGGCTACCCGCCCCGGGACCTGCTGGAAAGGGAAGCCTTCATCAGGGAGGCGGAAGCCGCCCTGGCCGAACTGGCGGACTATTCCCGCCGCTGCCCCGGGCTGGGCATCCTCGTGGGCACGGTGACCAGGGCTCACGAACAGGCCGACCGGCGGCTGTACAACACCGCCGTCCTGGTGGAAAACGGGGCCATTCTTTTCCGGCAGCACAAAACCCTGCTGCCGGTCTACGACGTCTTCGATGAACGGCGCTATTTCGAACCGGCCCCCGGGGTGCAGGTTTTTCCCTACAAGGGGGAGCGCCTGGGGATCTCCATCTGCGAAGACGCCTGGAACGACCCGGAAATCACCGGCTACCCGGCCTACCCGGTGGACCCCGTGGCCCAACTGGCCGCCGGGCAGCCGACCCTGATGATCAACCTCTCCGCTTCCCCCTTTCATCTGGGCAAGGAGGTCCTGCGGCGTCAGCTCATCGGCCGGCATGCCAGCCATTACCGGCTGCCGTTCATCCTCGTCAATCAGGTGGGCGGCAACGACGAGCTGATCTTTGACGGCCACAGCCTGGCAATCTCCCCGGAGGGAACCCCGGTCCGGGAGCTGGCCGGATTCAGCACCGAGGTCTATACTTGCGACACCAACCGGCTGGGGGTGGAAAGCGCCGCCGCGGCCGGCGGCAGCCAGCCGGCCGCCGATGCCAGCGAACAGGTCCGCCGGGCCCTGGTGCTGGGCCTCAGGGACTATTGCCGCAAATGCGGTTTCCGCCAGGTCCTGGTGGGGCTTTCGGGCGGCATCGACTCCGCCCTGGTCTGCTGCCTGGCGGTGGAAGCCATGGGCCGGGACAACGTCTGGGGCATCGGCATGCCTTCCCCCTTTTCCTCCCGGGGCAGCATCGACGATGCCCGGCAGCTGGCCGCCAACCTGGGCATCAGGTTCGATCTCCTGCCCATCGGCAGCCTCTACCGGGAGTTTTTGCAGGTCCTGGAGCCGCTGTTCGCCGGCCGGCCGGCCGACGTCGCCGAAGAAAACATCCAGGCCCGCATCCGGGGCGTCCTGCTGATGGCCCTGTCCAACAAGTTCGGCCACCTGCTGCTGACCACCGGCAACAAAAGCGAGCTGGCGGTCGGCTACTGCACCCTGTACGGCGACATGTGCGGCGGCCTGGGAGTAATTTCTGACCTGCCGAAAACCATGGTCTACCGCCTGGCCAACCATCTCAACCGCGACCGGGAGCTGATTCCCCGGGCGATCATCACCAAGGCCCCCTCGGCGGAGCTGCGGCCGGACCAGAAAGACCAGGACACCCTGCCGCCGTATGAAATTCTCGACCAGGTGCTGCAGCTGATCATCGACGAGGGGAAATCGGCGGCGGAGATTATCGCGGCCGGTTTCGAGGCCGACACGGTCAACTGGATCGCCCGGGCGGTCAAGAACAACGAATACAAGCGGCGCCAGGCGGCGCCGGGACTGAAAATCACCAGCAAGGCCTTCGGCAGCGGCCGGCGGATGCCCATCGCCGCCCGTTACCGGGTCTGACCGCCGCCGGCGGGAAAGGAGGGAATGATCATGGAGGAAAGACAACCACCGGCCAAACGCTACACCATCGACAACGAACTGGTCCTGGCCTACAACGAGCGGGGCTGGGTGCTGCTGCGCCACGGCGAGGAGCCCATCGGCTCCGACCTGCACCCGGAAAACCTGAGAGTGCCTTACAAGAACTATCCTTCCATGCTCGATTACGTCAAGGAAATCATCAGCAAGGGGCTGGAAGACCAGGTACATTGATCGTCACCGCCGCGGGGTTCTCCCCGGCCGGCGGCGGCGGACCACAACCACGC
>JAFDMG010000034.1 GCA_019306045.1 Deltaproteobacteria bacterium
TCAGACAGGCGACACCGAAAACGCCCCTGCGGGGGCGTTTTCTTTTTGCCGGGCAGAAATTTTATTGCTAAACCGGCAAGCGGCGTGTATATCAGGAAAATGCTTTGAGAGAGGGTGGATGGCCTGGCAGCGGCCCGGCTGTCCGCAGTATTTTAAATGGATTCCGGTGGTTTGGTGATGAAAAGATTTTCCCGGCGTTGGTTGTTGATTGTTCTTCTTCTGCTGTTGCCGTTTGCTGCCTGGAGCGGCGACAGCGGCCTTGAACGCCTGCGGCCCCTGGACGGCCTGGTAATCCAGGTGGGCCCGACGGGCATTATTCTCGACTGCGGTCTGCAGAAGGGGGTGCGGCTCGGGGATCTGTTCACGGTGATCGTGCCGGGAGCGCCGCTGGTGCACCCGGCCACCGGCCGGGTCATCGGCACCCAGGAGCGCAAAATATCAGTGCTCAAGGTGGTAAAGGTGGAACGTGAATATGCCGTGGCCATTCCCTTGAGCCGCTACCGCCGGGTGCCGGTCCTGCGGGGTCAGCGGGTCCGGCGGTTCAGCGACCAGAATCTGCTGTTCATCGATGCCGCCGGCAGCAACCTGGATACCTACAGCCGCTTGAAAAACGCCCTGCCGACCCTGAACTGGGCTGCCTATAATGTTGGCCTGGCCTACCGGCGCTACCTGCCTTCTCTGACCGGCCTGCGCTCCCTTGGCTACGATCTGTACCTGGTGGCCGACCGGCAGCGGCTGCTGCTTTACAACGGCGACCTCGAGCTGCTGACCACCTGGTCGACGACCGCCGCGACGACGGCCGCGCCGGCGCCGGCCTTGTTTGGCCGGGAGAGCGGCGCTTACAACTTTTCCACCAAGGCGGAAAAGCAGACCATCATGTCCCGCTACCGGAAACTGGATGAAATCAAGCTGGTGGTCCGCAGCCTTGACATCGGCGAAATGACCGGCGACCGGATCCCCGAGGTGGTTTTTACCGACGGGATCAAGCTTTACGTCTACAGCCTTACCGACCGGGGTCTGCAGTACCGCTACCGCTACCGTTACGACAAGTGGGGTTCGGTAATGAATGTCCAGCTCGCCGACCTGGACGGCGACGGCCGTGACGAAATCATCATTAACACCCTGAACGAAACCGAGGACGGTTTTTCCTCCTTTGTCATCGCCTACCGCCAGAAATTCCAGGTCGTCGTCGACCACGTGCACTATTTCATGGGGGTTATCGGCGGCAAGTCGGTCCGCGACCCGGGGGCCTATTTCCTTGGCCAGTCCTTTGCCAGCGAGAAGGTTTTCGGCACCACGGTGCATCGGCTGCGGCTGCAGGGCAAGCAGGTGGTTTCCGGCGAGGCATTTGCCGTGCCGCTGGGCTTCCGCCTGGCCGGGGCCTACTACGGGGATATCAACGGCGACGGCCGGCGGGAGCTCTGCTTCATCAACCGGCAGAGCTTTCTGGAGATCTACCAGGGCAGCAAGCGTCTCTGGGTCAGTGACCAGCGGGTCGGCGGCTCGCTGAATTACGTCCAGGTGGAGGTGGGCACCACCAAGGTTTCCTTCACCGACAAGATTCCCATCAACGCCACGCCGGTGGCCGTCGACCTGGACGGCGACCGGCACCCGGAACTGCTGCTGATCAGCAACCGGTCCACGGCTTCGACGGCGGTGGGAGAATTTGGCTTCCTGGCCAAGGGTTCGGTGGTTATGGTCCGCAAGACCGAAGTGGGCTATTCCCTGCTGCCGGTTACCGGCCAGGTGAGCGGTCCCCTGCAGAGCCTCAACCTGGTGGGCAATGAAATGCTGGCCACGATGGTCAAACGGGGCGAGGACCTGCTGAAAACCTCCGGCACCAGCTATCTTCTCGGCTTTCCCCTGCCGACCCCACGGCGCTGAATCCCGCCCCGGATCTACCGGGTGGCCAGGAAGGCCGCCAGCCGGTCCATGCCCTCGCGGATGTTCTCCAGGGAGTTGGCGTAGGTAAAACGGATGAAGCCCTCGCCGTTGCTGCCGAAATCGATTCCCGGAGTGACCCCGACCCCGGCTTCCTCGAGGATTTCAAAGGCAAAATCGTAGGAGGAGCGGCAGAACCTCCTGGCGTCGGCAAAAACGTAAAAAGCGCCCGTCGGCCGGCTTTTGACCTCCAGTCCCATGTCAACCACCCGCTGCAGCATGTACTGCCGCCGCTTGTTGTAGGTGGCGGTCATCTCGGCCACTCTGGCCGCCACCGCCGGCGATTCGAGGGCGGTGATGGCCGCTTCCTGGCCGAAATGGCTGGCGGCAATGAAAAAATTCTGCTGGATGGTCTGCAACAGGCGGACATAGGCCGGCGGCGCGATGATGTAGCCCAGCCGCCAGCCGGTCATGGCGTAGAGCTTGGAGAAGCCGTTGAGCACAAAGGCGTTGTCGGTGAACTCAAGGATGGAGTGGGCGGCGCCTTCATACTCCATGCCGTGGTAGATCTCGTCGGAGATCACCGTGATGCCCAGCTCGGCGATCTCCCGCATGCGGGCCGCCGAAAGCAGGTTGCCGGTGGGGTTGGCCGGCGAATTAATGAGAATGCCCCTGGTGGCCGGCGTCAGCCGCCGGCGCAGGTCGGCGGGATCGTATTGAAAGCCGTCCTCGGCGCGAACGTCGATCAGGTCGGGAACGCCGTCGCAGAAGCTGATAAAATTGCCATAGCAGGCGTAGCCCGGGTTGGTCATCATTACCCGGTCTCCCGGGTTGAGCAGGGCGGCGTAGACCATCAGCAGGGCCGGCGAGGTGCCGGAAGTGACCACCACCTGCTCCGGCGAGACCCCGACGCCGTAGCGCCGCCGGTAGTGGTTGGCAATCGCCTGGCGCAGTTCATAAAGCCCCAGGCTGTGGGTGTAGTGGGTCTTGTCGGCCGCCAGGGCCCGGCGGGCGGCTTCCTTGATCGGCTCCGGGGTGGGGAAATCCGGTTCGCCGACCTCCAGGTGGATGATCCGTTTCCCCTGCCGCTCCAGTTCCTGGGCCCGCTCCAGAACGTCCATGGCCATGAACGATTTCATCGCCCGGGCCTTGCGGGAACAGTAAGGCGTCTGCTGCACTGGTTTATCCTCTTGGGTGTGTTTTACTGGTTGAAGAACTGCCGGCGCCCGGCACTGATCAGGTCGTTTAGCTCGGCGGCCGTCGGCGCCTCGGCGTACAGCCTGGCCACCGGTTCGGTGCCCGACAGGCGGATCAGCAGCCAGCGGTCGGCGCCGAGAAGGAATTTGACCCCGTCGGTCTTGTTGATCTCCTCGACTTTGAAGCTGCCGATGCTGGCGTGGGGCTCCGCCAGCACCTCGCGGATCTTCCGGCTGAGTTCGTCGTTCAACCGCAGGTTGAGGCGCCGGCTGTAGAGCGGCCCGACGCGGGCGAAAAGGTCGTCCCGCTGTTCGCCCAGGGACTTGCCCCGACGGGCGACCATTTCGGCGGCCAGCAGGCAGGCGAGGATGCCGTCTTTTTCCGGCACGTGCCCCTTGATGGTCAGGCCGGCGCTTTCCTCGCCGCCCATGACGATGGCGTCCTGGGTGAGCAGTTCGCCGATGAACTTGAAGCCCACCGGGGTCTCGTAGAGCCGGCGGCCGTGATGGCGGGCCACCCGGTCCAGCAGGTGAGTGGTGGCCACCGAGCGGGCCAGCCCGCCTTCCCAGCTGCGTTCGCTGAGCAGGTAGTCAGCCACCAGGGCGAGGAAAATGTTGGCTTCGATGAATTCGCCGCCCCGGTCGATGATGCCGAAGCGGTCGGCGTCGCCGTCGGTGGCCAGACCGAGGTCGGCGTTGCCGCTTCTGACTGCCTGGACGAGTTCGGCGAGGTTGTCGGCCGCCGGTTCCGGTCGCCGGCCGCCGAAATAGGGATCCCGCCAGTCGTGAATGACGTTGATTTCCCGGGCCGCGTTCCGGAGGACCTGGTCCAGGTAACCCCGGGAAGTGCCGTACAGGGGATCAATGGCAATTTTCAGCCCCGCCCGGCCGATGGCCTCCAGGTCAATTTTGCTTTTCAGTTCTTCAAGGTAGGCCGGCCGGGGATCGCAGGCGTGCAGCCGGCCGTCCTCCCGGGCCTGGTCGAGGGTGATTTCCCGGTATTGCCGGGCCGCCAGCAGCTCGTTGGCCCGGTCGGCGATCCAGGAGGTGGTGGCCGGCAGGGCCGGTCCACCCCAGGCGGGGGAGAACTTGATGCCGTTGTAGGTCGGCGGGTTGTGGCTGGCGGTGATGTTGATGCCGCCGGCTCTCTGGTTGCTGATGATCTCCCGGGCGATTACCGGGGTCGGGGTTTCCCGGATGCACAGGTAGGCGGGAATGCCGTTGGCCGCCATCACCCGGGCGCATTCGGCGGCAAAGGACTCGCCCATGAAACGGCTGTCATGGCCGATGACTACTCCCCGGGCCGCCAGCTTTTCCCGCTGCAGGTAATCGGCGATCGCCTGGCAGCAGGTTTTGACGTTGGCGAAGGTGAAATCGTCGCTCATGATCGCCCGCCAGCCGGAAGTGCCGAAACTTATCCTGGTCATGCTTGCCTCCCTTGTCGTGCCGCCTTGTTTTTCAGGGGGCATTATGGTATATGGAAGGCCGTTTCGCAAGGGAAAATTTGCCCGTCGACCGCTTGCCCTGGCGGCCGGCACCACCGATGAACGCCGGATTTGAGGATGGTTTTATGTTCAGTACCGAACAGTTGATCAAAATGGCCCTAAGTGAGGATCTGGGCAGCGGCGACATTACCACCATGTCGACGGTGCCGCCGGGAACGCTGTCGACGGCGACCGTGGCTTTCAAGGAGAAAGGGGTGGTGGCCGGCCTGGAGGTGATGGCCCTGGTGTACCGGACCCTGGATGCCTCCCTGAAAATCGAGCTCCTGGCCCGCGACGGCGACGCGGTGGCGGCGGAAACGGTGGTGGCCACGGTCACCGGGCCGAGTTTTGCCATCCTGATGGGCGAACGGGTGGCCCTTAATTTCCTCCAGCACCTGAGCGGCATCGCCACCCTGACCCGGGCCTACGTTGACCGGGTCGGGAATGCCGGCGCCATGATCGTCGATACCCGCAAGACCACCCCCGGGTGGCGTTCCCTGGAAAAGTACGCCGTCCAGGTGGGCGGCGGCCGCAACCACCGCATGGGTCTGTTCGACGGGGTGTTGATCAAGGACAACCACATCCGCGCCGCCGGTTCCATCGGCAAGGCGGTGGCCCGGGCCCGGCAGCTGGCGCCCCACACCCTGAAAATTGAGGTGGAAGTGGAAAACATGGAACAGCTGGCCGAAGCCTGCCGGGCGGGGGCCGACATCATTCTGCTGGACAACATGACGGTGTCCAAGCTGCGGGAGGCGGTGGCCTGGACCCGGGAGCGGCACCCGGATATCCTGCTGGAGGCTTCCGGCGGCATCGACCTGGAAACCGTGGCCGCGGTGGCGGCCACCGGCGTCGACCTGATTTCCGTCGGCAAGCTGACCCACTCCGCCCGGGCCATCGACATCAGCATGAACATCATTTCCCAGTAGGCCGGCGTTTGCCGCTTTTTCGCCCGGCTTTGGCAATGACACCGTGAACAAGGCTGCTTTTGCCGCCCGGCTGGCCGGCCGGCGGCTGGTATACCTGGCGGAGGTGGATTCCACCAACCGTTATGCCTGGGAGCTGGCGGCGGCGGGGGCGGCCGCGGGTACGGTGGTGGTGGCCGAGCGCCAGACCGGCGGCCGGGGGCGCCGGGGACGGCAGTGGACGTCCGCGCCCGGCAAGAACCTGACTTTTTCGGTGATTGTGCGGCCGGCCTTGCCGGCCGACCGGGTGCCGCTGCTGGCCCTGGCGGCGGGTGCCGCCGGTTTATCCCTGCTGCTGGCCGAGCTGCCGGATCTGCAGGTGAAATGGCCCAACGATCTTTACTGCCGCGGCCGGAAACTGGCCGGCATCCTGGCCGAGTCCCGCCTGAAAGGGAAAAAGCTGGATTTCGCCATTCTCGGGGTGGGGTTGAATGTCAACAGCGAGGCGGTGGATTTTCCGCCTTCCCTGCGGGCGACGGCGACTTCCCTTTGTCTGTTGACCGGGCGGCGCTACGATCTGCCCGGGCTGCTGGCTGACTACCTTGGGCATCTGGACGATTGGCAGGCGGAATTGCAACAGCACGGCTTCGGGGGCCGCCTGCGGTCTTTGCTGGCGGCGCACAGCTATCTGCGAGATCGGCAGGTGACGATTGAGGTCGATGGCCGCCCGGTCAGCGGCCGGGTATGCGGCCTCGACGAGAACGGCCGTTTGCTGCTGGCCGCCGGCGACGGCCGGCGATTGGCGGTGGCCGCCGGGGAAGCGACAGTGCGGGCGGTTGCCTGACCGGGCGGCCCGTCGGCAAAGTTGGATGGAGATGACCATGATTCTGGTGATTGATGTCGGCAATACCCATACGGTACTCGGTTTGTTCAAGGAACGGTCGCTGGTCCACAGCTGGCGGATTGCCACCCACATGTCGCGGACCGAGGATGAGTACGGCATCATGCTCCACAACCTCTTTGCCTACAGCAATCTCAGCCTGCAGGCCATCGACGGCATGATCATCTCCTGCGTGGTGCCGCCGATGCTGAACATGATCCTGGTGATGGCCGAAAAGTATTTTCATGTCCAGCCCCTGGTGGTTGGTCCCGGGATCAAGACCGGCTTGCCGATTCTGCTGGACAATCCCCGGGAGGTGGGGGCCGACCGGATTGTCAACGCCGTGGCCGCCTACGATATGCACCGGCGGGAATTGATTGTTATCGATTTCGGCACCGCCACCACTTTTGACTGTGTCTCGGCCCGGGGTGAATACCTGGGCGGGGTTATCGCCCCCGGGCTGCAGATTTCCACCGAGGCCCTCTACCAGCGGGCTTCGAAACTGCCCCGGGTCGAGCTGTGCCGCCCCCGGGAAGTGGTGGGCAAGAACACGGTGCACAGCATGCAGTCAGGCATTGTCTACGGCTACCTTTCCCTGGTGGACGGCCTGGTTGACCGCCTGGTGGCCGAACTGAAATTCTCCCCCCTGGTCATCGCCACCGGCGGCCTGGCCTCCCTGATTGCCGGCAGCAGCCAGGTGATCGACGAGGTTGACGAGTTGCTGACCCTGAAAGGTCTGCTCAAGCTCTATGAGCTGAACCGTTCCTGAGCGGTTCCCGCCGCTTGGCGCTGTTTGCCGCTTTTCCGGCCGCTGCAAGTCGTAGCCGGGGCCCGTGCCTTTTCTTCCTCACCGCCAACTTTACTTTATCTTGAAATGACCATGTTTTGTTCTTGACTTGCCTGGTAAAATATTATAGTTTATATTAACACAATTATAAAGGTAAGGATAATTATGAAACTTACGAGAGCAGCGGATTATGCGATCCGGGGCATCATTTACATGGCTATGCAGCCGGAAGGGGCCATCGTCGTGATTCCCGAGATCGCCAGGGAAATGTGCATTCCAGTGGGTTTCCTCGGCCGGATCTTCCAGAGTCTGAACCGGGCGGCCATCGTCATTTCCCACCGGGGCAAAAAAGGCGGTTATTCCCTGACCAGGGATCCGGCGCAGCTGACCCTCAAGGATGTCATCGAAGCGGTGGAGGGCAATATTTCCCTCAATGTCTGTCTGGATGGCTACAGCAATTGTGAGCGCATGGCTTTCTGCCCCACCAGGAAGCACCTGGCCGATATCCAGAACAACCTGGTGGCCGAACTGGAAAAATATGATTTTGCTCTCCTGGCCCGGGAAGAAAAAATGGCCCGGGCCGGCGAAAAAACCCCGTAAAGAATCCCCGTCCCGTTTCGCCCTGTACTGCTAGAGCAGCTGTTTGATCTTGTCGAGGATGATCAGGGCGCGCAGCGGCGTTGTCCGGTTGATGTCGGTGCGCCGCAGAATTTTGCGCACCTGCTCGATGGCTTCCATTTCCAGTGACGGCTCGGCCGTAAAGGGAGCCAGCATCGGCAGGTGGGCGCTCGCCGCCGGACTGGTGGCGGTTGTCTTTTCCCCGCCGCCGGCCAGCACCGGCTCCCCTTCCGGTGAAAATTCCGCCTGTTCCAGATTGTGGAGGATTTCCCGCGCCCGACTGATCAGCGAGTCAGGCAGACCGGCCAGCCGGGCCACCTCAATGCCGTAGCTGCGGTTGGTGGCTCCCGGCAGGATCTGGCGCAGAAAAGTTATCTTTTCCCCTTCCTGCTTTACCGCCACGTTGTAGTTCTTGATTCTTTTCCGGGTCAGGGCCAGTTCCGTCAGCTCATGGTAATGGGTGGCGAACAGGGTCAGGCTGCCGTTGTGGTCGTGGATGTGTTCCGCCACCGCCCAAGCGATGCTGACCCCGTCGAAGGTGCTGGTGCCCCGGCCGATTTCATCGAGAATCAACAGGCTTTTGCCGGTGGCCCGGTTGATGATCTGGGCGGTTTCGGTCATCTCCACCATGAAGGTTGACAGCCCGCGGCTGAGGTTGTCCGCCGCCCCCACCCGGGTGAAGATCTGGTCGAAAATCGGCAGCCTGGCGCTGGTGGCCGGAACGAAGCTGCCCATCTGCGCCAGCAGGGCGATGACCCCGTTCTGGCGCAGGTAGGTGGATTTGCCGGCCATGTTGGGGCCGGTGATGATCCGGATCTGCTCCTCTTTTTCATCCAGGCGGCAGTCGTTGGGAACGAAGCGCTCCTGCTGGTTGAGGGCTTCGATGATCGGGTGGCGGCCGTCGGTGATCAGCAGTTCCTGGCGGCGGGTGTCAATCTGCGGGCGGCAGAAATCCTGCAGGTCGGCGGTTTCCGCCAGGCTGGCAATGGCGTCCAGGACGGCCAGGCGGGCGGCGTTGTCCTGGATGGCGGCCACCGCCGCGGCCGCCGCCTGGCGCAGCTCGCAGAAAAGTTCATATTCGAGGGCGATGATTTTTTCCTCCGCCCCGATGATCTTTTCCTCGTATTCCTTCAGCTGGGGGGTGATGTAGCGGTCGGCATTGGCCAGGGTTTGTTTGCGCAGGTAATCGGCGGGCACCAGGTCGCGGTTGCGGTGGGTGACCTCGATGTAGTAGCCGAAGACCCGATTGTAGCGGATCTTGAGGCCGTTGATGCCGGTGCGTTCCTTTTCCTGCTGCTCCAGGGCGAGAATCCACTCCTTCCCCTGCTTGCGGGCGGCTTTCAGCTCGTCCAGTTCGCCGCTGATTCCCGGACGGATGAGGTTGCCTTCCTTGATTCCCGGCGGCTGCTCCGGCAGCAGGGTGTCCTCGATGGACCGGCACAGTTCTTCCAGGTCGTGAAGTTCCCGGCCGGTGGCCGCCAGCAGCCCGGGCCGTTCCTCCAGGCCGGCGAGCAGGGTCCTGATCTGCGGCACGACCCGCAGGGAGTCTTTCAAGCAAAGCAGGTCACGGCCGTTGGCTTTCTGCGAGGCCAGCCGGCCGGCCAGCCGTTCGAGGTCGTAAACCCGGTCGAGGAGCTCCCGCAGGTCGCGGCGCCGGTCCTTGTCGTTGACCAGGGACTGGACGGCATCGTAACGCCGCTCAAGCTGTTCCCGGTCCAGCAGGGGATAGAGGAGCCATTGCTTCAGACAGCGGCTGCCCATGGCCGTGCGGCAGTGGTCCAGGAGTCCGAAGAGACTGCCTTGCTGGCGCTGTTCCTGGATGGTCTGCAGTACTTCCAGGTTGGTGATCGTATTCTTGTCCAGCCGCATGTGGGCCGCCGGCCGGTGGACCTGCAGGCGGTTGAGATGGGCCAGCGGCGTTTCTCCCTGGGTTTCCCGGACATAGGCGAGGGCGGCGCCCGCCGCCGCCAGACCGGCGGTCAGCTCGCCGGCGCCAAAACCGTCCAGGGTCAGAACCCCGAAATGCCGGCGGAGCAGTTCCTCGGCTCGCCGGCGCCGGAACTCCTCTTTTTTCCGGCGGGTCAGGTGCAGGCCGGGAAACTCGGCCACCACTTCCGCCTGCCAGCTTTCCTCCGCCTGGCTGTCGGCCAGCAGCAGTTCCCGGGGGTTGCTTTTGGCCAGTTCGTCAAGCAGCTCCCGCAGGTTGTCCGTTTCGGTGACCTTGAATTCCCCGGTGGTAATTTCCACGCAGGCCAGGCCGTAGACCCCCTTTTCCCGGCTGACGGCGGCCAGGTAGTTCTGCTGGCTGCCGGCCAGGGTCCGCTCGGCGAAGGTGACTCCCGGCGTAACGATCCTGGTGACCGCTCTCTTTACCAGCCCCCGGGCGGTTTTCGGATCTTCGACCTGGTCGCAGATGGCCACTTTCTGGCCGGCGGCGATCAGGGTGGCCAGGTATTCCTCGGCGGCGTGGTGGGGCACGCCGCACATGGGAATCGGCTCTTCGTCCTTCTTGTTTCTGCTGGTGAGGGTGATTTTCAGCAGGCGGGCGGCCAAAACGGCGTCGTCGAAAAACATTTCATAGAAGTCCCCCATGCGGTAAAAGAGGATCTTGTCCGGGTGGGCCTGCTTGATCTCCAGGTACTGCCGCAGCATGGGGGTCATTTTTTCCTTGGCCATGGTGTCTTTACTTTTTCCCGTCATTTGGCGCCGGCATGGCTTCCGGGGTTGCCGGCCGGGTGAAGATGAAGGCACCGGTTTCGTCGCCCCGGCGCCAGGCGAGCTTTACCTGTTCCTCATTTCGGGCCTTGCTGTGCCTGATCAGCAGGGGCGCCAACTCCGGCAGCCGGGCGGGGGAACCGGTGTAAACGCCCAGGGGGCCGGGCCGCTCGGCCAGACGGAAAATCACTTCTTGCGCTCCCGCCAGCCGCTGCAGTTCCTGGTTTTCACTTTTCTTGCGGCCAACGATGAGAAATTCCGGCCCGCCGAGGTGATAAAAACGGCCGTATTTCAGCAGCTCGATCTCCCGTGGCGGCGGCCGGTGCCCGGCTTCGTAAAGGGTTCTGACCCGCTCGGCAAAGGCCGGGTCGGTGAGCAGGCAGCCGCCGGCGGGCGTGGGAAATTTGTCGATGCCCAATTCTCGGGCCAGCTGCAGCTGGGGCTTGCGCCCCCGGCCGGAAAAATCGTAGAGTTTTTCCCGCTCCACCAGTCCTTCTTCCTCCGGCCTGGTGGGCGGCAGCAGCTTGGCGGACAGGGGTCGAAGCAGGATGCCGGTTACCCCGGCGTCCCGTTCGATGATCCGCATGGTGTCCCGGCGCTGGGAAAACGGCCGCTGGCCGATTACCTCGCCGGTAATCAGAAAGGCGGCGCCCCAGCGGGCCGCCAGTTCCCGGGCCCGGCGCATCATCAGCAGTTTGCAGTCGATGCAGGGGTTGAAGTTTTTACCGTAGCCGTGCACCGGCTCGGCCAGCATGGTCAAAAAATCGTCGCTGAGGTCGACGATGCACAGGGGAATGCCATAATTTTCTTTTGTCTGGCGGATGAAGTCGTTTTCCCGGCGGCGGCTGTCGGCATTGTAAAAGGGGGTGGTGAAATGGATGCCTTGGACGGCCAGACCCTGCTGTTGAATGACCTTGATGGCCAGAATGCTGTCCAGGCCCCGGGAAAAAAGGGCTACGGCGTCGGGTTTGGCGAGCGGGGTGCCGAAAATTTTGTCGGTCGTCATGGGGTCTCTTTTGTTGGTCAGCCTGGGATGAAAATTGGGAGTTTCCGGTTTCTGGGTGGCCGTGAGTTGGTTTTTGCCGCCGGCGTCAGTCAGCGGGAGTGAAAATACTGCTCGCGGGGATGGCGCCCTCCCTGATGAGGCGCGGCGGCCGGCAGCTGATGTCGACGATGGT
>JAFDMG010000035.1 GCA_019306045.1 Deltaproteobacteria bacterium
TGGGCTACCGCCTCGAGGAGGGTCTGCTATATTACCTGGTTCACGGGGTTCTGCACCTGGTGGGCTACGAGCACGTGGGGGTGCCGGCGGCGCGGGCGGCGGCCATGTACGCCCGGCAGGAGGAACTCTTCACCCGTCTGCTGACCTGAGGGCGGCCGCTGCCGGGACGGGGGCAAAAATCTTTTTCAAGGAGAAACCAAGTGGCGAAAGCAGGAAAAACGATTCAGGAGATCAACGCCCGGATCAAGGCCGGCCGGGCGGTGGTGGTTACTGCCGAAGAGATGATCGGCATCGTGGAACAGGAAGGCGCCGCGGCCGCCGCCCGGCAGGTGGACGTGGTGACCACGGGCACCTTCAGTCCCATGTGCTCCTCCGGCGCTTTTCTCAACCTCGGCCACGGCAAGCCGAAGATCCGGGCCAACCGAGTGTGGATCAACAACGTACCGGCTTACGGCGGGGTGGCTGCCGTGGATGTTTATCTCGGGGCCACCGAGCTCTGCGAGGACGATCCTCAGAACAAAATCTACCCCGGGGCCTTCAATTACGGCGGCGGCCACGTGCTTCACGACCTGCTGGCCGGCAAAAAAGTGCATGTTTACATGGAAAGCTACGGCACCTCCTGCTACCCGGCCCGGGTGGCCGAAAAAGAGATGGCCCTGGAGGATTTTCGCAACGCCATTCTCTGCAATCCCCGCAACTGCTACCAGAACTACAACTGTGCCATCAACATGTCGGAGAAAACCATTTACACCTACATGGGGGTGCTGCGGCCCGGCGGCGGCAACGTTTCCTACTGCAGCGCCGGCCAGCTGAGCCCGCTGCTCAATGATCCCTACTACCAGACCATCGGCCTGGGGACGAAAATTTTCCTCGGCGGCGGCATTGGCTACGTTACCTGGTACGGCACCCAGCACGACCCGACGGTCGAGCGGGGTGCCAATGGGGTGGTGCAGGGGGGTGCCGGCACCCTGTTCGTCATGGGGGATTTGAAACAGATGCGGCCCGAGTGGCTGGTGGGCGTCAGCATCCTCGGCTATGGCTGCAGCCTGGCGGTCGGCATCGGGGTGCCGATTCCCATTATCAACGAGCAGATGGCCCGCTTCACCGCCGTCAAGGACGATGACATCCTGGCGCCGGTGGTGGACTACAGCTACGACTACCCGATGGCGACCGGCCGGGTCATCCGCCGGGTTTCCTACGGGGAACTGAAGAGCGGGACGGTGGAGATCGACGGCCGCCAGGTACCGACGACGCCATTGTCAAGTTATTCCAAGGCCAAGGAGATCGCCGAGACCCTGAAGCAGTGGATTCTGGCCGGGGATTTCACCCTGACCGAAGCCCAGATGAAACTGCCTGGCAGCGAACTGCTGGCCTGAACACCACCGGCGTCCGTCCGGTTTTGTCGGCCGGGCGGCGGCTGGGGCGGCCAGGTGGCAAAGGCTGCCGATTGTTGCCCTGCCGGGTGGACAACATGAACAGACAACGGGTTGGAATCATGAAAAATATCTGCCGCTTCGGGGTCATCCTGCTTTTTGTGCTGTCGGGCACCCTTTCCTGGACCAGCCGCCTGGTTTCCGACCAGGCCGGCGCCGGCCTGCAGCTGCCGGAGGTGGTGGTGGTCGGCCGGGACAGTGTCAAGCTGGAAGGTTTTCGGGACTTTGCCATCATGCCGATGGTGGCCCCCGGGACCAAGCCGCAGCCGGTGAGCGACCAGCTGGATCTGGCCCGGGAACGCAGTGCCGCGGCCCCGGAATGGTCGCGGCCGGAGGTGCAGTCCCCCGGCTGTGCCTATCGGCACGCGGTGACCGCCTACCTGGCCCGGGGGCTGACCGGGGCGGCCGGCTACTACCGCAGCGGCAAGCAGCAGTATATCGACGGGGCCTACCAGGAGGCGGCGTATTATTTCCAGGAACTGCTCAGCCGCTTCCCCGAGAGCGAATTCGTTTCCTCGGCCCGTTACTGGCTGGGTGAGATCGCCTACCGCGAACACCGCTGGCCGGCGGCGGCTGACTACTTCCGGCAGGCGGCGGCCGATCCCCGCTGCCAGTATCGGGGCTATGCCTTCTATTCCCTGGGCTGGCTGGCCCATCAGCAGGGAAAATACCGGCAGGCGGCGAAAAATTTCGCCGCCGTCCAGGGCCTGGAGAAAGCTGCCAAACTCCGGCCCTCGGCCCTTTTCTGGCAGGGGGAATCCCTGCTGCGGGCCGGCAGCCGGGATGACAGCCGTCGACTGCTGCAACAGCTGTTGCGGCAGTACCCCAAATCCGGCCTGGTCCCCCAGGCCCGGTACCTGCTGGCCTCCATGGCCATCAATGATCATGACTATCAGGCCGGCCTGGCCCAGCTGGAGGAAATCCTCCGGCTGAAGACCCCCTTTGACGTCCAAGACGTGCTCGCCCGCCAGTCGCTGCTGGCTTCGGGCTGGTGCCAGTTTTTTCTGCACCGCTATGACCGGGCGGCGGCCGTTTTCCAGCGCCTGCTGGGGAAACAGGCGCCGGCCGACACCCTGCCGCTGGCTTTCCTCGGCTACGGTCTTTCCCTGGTTCGCCAGGACCAGGTTGAGGCGGCGCTGGCCCTGGTGCAGGAACGGCCGGCGGCCCTGCGCCGGCACCGGGTGGCGGCCATGGTGCTGCGGGAGATCATTGCCTGGCAGGTGGCTCATCAGCAGCTGCCGGCGGCTATTGCCACTTCCCGCCTCTTGGTGGACACCCTGCCGGCGGCGCTGCTGGAAGAAAATGATTTTCTGCAGCTGGCCGGCCTTTACTGGCGGCAGGAGTCTTTCGACTTGGCCCTGGAGACGGTGGAGCAGGGCCTGAGCCAGCTGGCCGCGGCCGGCAAAGAGCGGGGATTTCTGCAGCTGGAGAAGGCGCGCCTGTTGCTGCGCCTGGGAAAAGTGGAGTCGGCAATCGCCCTGCTGCGACAGCAGCTGGCGGCCGCCGGAACGGCCGGCCGGGGTCCGGAATGGCAGCGCCGGGCCGCTCTGCTCCTGGGACGGGCCTACAATGCCGCCGGCAACTACAGCAGCGCCCTGAATGTCCTGCGCGAGTTGAAAGGCGATGCCCGGTTTCCCGAGATCGTGCTGGCGGCTTACGAGCGCGGCTGGGCGCGGCTGAAACTGGGAGCCTATGAAGAAGCCCTGGCGGAACTGGATTTTTTCCTGGCCCACCAAGAGGCGGTCACCGATACCGAGGGCCGCAGGCTGCTGCAAAATGCCTGGCTGAACCGGGGCGAGTGCCTGTTCAATCTCCACCGGGACGAGGCGGCTTTCCAGTATTACCAGCAGTTCCTGGAACGTTTCCCCGCCAGTCCCTTCCGCGACCGGGCCCGCTACTACATGGCCTGGATCAACCTGCGCCGGGGGAAAATCGACCAGGCAAAAGCCGGTTTCGAGGCCATCCTGCAGGATTTTCCCGCGACCCGGCTGCAGGATGCCATTCATTACCAGCTGGGGCAGTGTTACTTCAATGCCGGCAAGTACCGGGAGGCCATCGACGCTTACCGGCTGGTCATCGAACGCTATCCCGATTCCGCTTTCGTGGAGCCGGCCTGGCTGAAAATTGCCGAAAGTTATTTCAATCTCGGTGATTTCCTGCGGGCGAAACTGACCTACCTGCGGCTGGCCAGGGATTATCCCGGCGGTCTGACGGAGGAAAAGGCCCGCTACGGCCTGCTGCTGCTGGCCAACAAGCAGCACCAGTACGACTATCTGGAAGCGGAAACCGGTAAATTTTTTCGCCGCTTCCCCACCTCGCCCTATCTTTCCCCCCTGGTGCTGATGGTGGCCGACGTTTATCGTCAGCAGCGGCAATGGGACAAGCTGCGTTCCCTGCTGGAACAGGTGATTGCCGGCAACTACCCTGACGCCGTCAAGATGGACGCCATGTACCAGATGGTGGCGCTGGCGGAGGCCAACGGCGATCAGCAGGGAGTGCGGGCCTGGTGCCGCCGGCTGCTGGCCGCCTATCCCGACGGCAAGTATGCCTGCGACTGCAACCTGCTGCTGGGGAAGCTGGCCTACCAGCAGGGGGAATACCGGCAGGCTTACGAATTCCTTGCCGACAACCAGCAGCGGTGCAACGATTTGCACCTGAAGCGCCAGTCGCTGCTGTACCTGGCCAAGGTGAACGAGAAGACCGGCCATCCGGACGCCGCCCAACGGAGTTACAAGGAGCTGGTGGCCAAGAACTACCGTGATTCCATCACCTACGCCGCCTACGAGGCCCTGGCGGCCCTTTATGAGCAGCGGCGGAACTACGCCCAGGCCGAGTTTTACTACCAGCAGGCGGCGCAGAATCCGAAAGCCGGCCGGGCGGCGGCCGCCCAGTACCGGCGGGCGGTGGTGCTGCAGAAAGCCGGCAACCTCAAGGCGGCCATCAAGCAGTACCTGAGTCTGCCCTACCTGTTTCCCAAGCAGAACGCCTGGATAATCAAGGCCCTGCAGGCGGCGGCCCGCCTTTACGAACAGGATCGGAACCCGGCGGCGGCCGCGAAAATCTACCGCAAACTTCTCCAGTACCCGTTGAGTGAAAAGCAGCGGCAGGAGATAAAAAAAAGGCTTGCCGTGGCGGGTAAAGCAGGATAGAATTTCGCCGTTCTGTCTCGATCCGGTCGAAGGCCATGATTACAACTGATTAAGGAGGCTTGTTGATGTACGAATTTGTCTTGAAGGGTGGCATCCTGATGTACCCTATCCTTTTGTGTTCCGTGCTGGCGGTGGCTATTCTTCTGGAGCGCCTGTGGGCCCTGCGGCGGAGCAAGATTATTCCCAATTCTTTCGTGATCGAGATTGGCGACCTGATCAAGAGAAACAAGCTCGAGGAGTCGATGACCCTCTGCAAACTCAATGACACCCCCATTGCCAGGATTCTCATGGCCGGGATCAGGAAGCACGGCCGGGGACGGGAAGTGGTCAAGGAGGCGATCGAAGAAGTGGGGCGCATGGAAGCGGCCTCACTGGAGCGCTACCTGACCACCCTGGGCACCATTGCCGGCATTTCGCCGCTGCTGGGCCTGCTGGGGACCGTTACCGGGATGATCAAGGCGTTCACGGTCATCTCCCATGCCGGGATCGGCAACCCGCAGATGCTGGCCGGCGGCATCTCCGAGGCCCTGTTCACCACCGCGGCCGGCCTGACGGTGGCCATCCCGGCCTTCGTGTTTTACAAGTACCTCCGTTCGCGGGTGGACAAGATGGTCCTGCGGATGGAAAGGATCTCCATGGACATTCTTGACCTGCTGCAGCAGCAAGAGGTGTAGGATGCGTTTCCAGTCCCGAGAGCGCGACGATGTCCAGCTGGATATCACGCCGTTGGTCGACGTAGTTTTCCTGTTGCTGATTTTCTTCATGCTGTCCACCACCCTGTCGGTCAATCCCGGCATCAAGGTAAACCTGCCCAAGGCCGCCGCCTCCCAGGTAAAAAAGAAGAAGTCCAGCATCAGGGTGGCGGTGAAGGCCACCGGCGAGATCTATGCCGACGGCAAGAAAGTTTCCGCGGCCGCCCTGGAAAAGATTTTTGCCCGGCAGGCCAAGAAAGACCGGGACACCCTGGTGGTGATCGAGGCGGATAAAAAAGCCTACCACGGGGTGGTGGTCTCGGTAATGGACGCCGCCAAGACCGCTGGCCTCAACAAGCTGGCCATTGCCACGGAGCCCAGGGAAAAATAGTTTCGATGGGAATTCTTCCCCGCATGCTGGTTTTTTTCTGTATCTCAACCCTGCTCCATTTACTGTTTCTTTTCACCTTGCCGGATATTTCCCGTTTTTTTACCATCAACCTGCTGCAAAAGCAGCTGCTGCCGGAAAACCGGATAGAAGTCGAGCTGGTGAAGCCGGTGCCGAGAAAAATGCCGCCGCCGGTCAAGGAGCGGCGGGACGAGTCCCGGCAGCGGTTTGACAGCCTGGCCCAGCTGGCCGACCGGCGGCTGCAGAAGGTGTTGCCGTTGGGCGACCTGCCGGTGCCGGCGGCTAAATCGATCGAGTTGCCGGCCAGCCGGGCCCCGTCGCCAACAACCGTCGATGAGGTGAAGATCCCGCCGCTGCCGGCGGCGGAAGCCCCCGACCTGGTGGCGGATTTCGGCACCCTGCGGCCCGGTTTCCTGGCCGGGGACGAACGGCGGCCGCTGGCCGGGGTGACCGGGCGGCAGCTGCAGGCCAGTGAACAGCGGTTGCTGGCGGCGCTGCAGGAGAAGACGAGCGGCCGGCCGGCGGCCGCCGGCCGGCCGAAAAGCCGGGTCCTGGGTCTTGAAGGGCCGGTGGCCCGCTACCGGAAGGTGATTTTCAAGCCGAAGCTGCCGGAAGTCTCCCTGCGGCAGGCCACGGAAATAAAGTTGAAATTCTGGGTGCACCCGGACGGGACGGTGGGGCGGATTGAGCCGCTGCTCATCGGCGACCTCTCCCTGGTCAAGACGGCGGAGGTCTATCTCCAGGGCTGGCGCTTCAACACCCTTTCCCCCGATCAGCCGCAAAGGGATCAGTGGGGGACCATTACCATCCGTTTTACCATCAAATGATAAACCGCTACCTGATTCCCACGGTGATCATCCTGTTGATTTTCCTCTTTGCCGGTCTGGGCATCTGGGGGGATCACGGTTTGCTGCACCTGCTGAAGATGCGCCAGCGAATCGCCGGGATCAGAACGGAGACCGGTAGGGTAAAGGGGGAAAACCGCCTCCTGCGGCGCCAGGTGTATCTTCTCCAGAGTGATGACCGCTATCAGGAGATGACCGTCAGGCGGGAATTGAAGATGATCAGGCCCAACGAACAGGTCTTTGTTTTCCGGGAACCGTAAGCGTGGGGAAAACATTTTTTCACCGGGGTTGGGAGGCGAAAAACCTTGACATGTTCTTGCCGAGTAAGTTAGTATTTTTTCACGGTATTTTCCCCCCACCGGCAATCTTGGGGGGTTTTTTGTGGCTTGCTTGCGAGCCGGCCGCCGGCGGGCCGAAAGGCAGCGGCCGGCTGGAGAGTCAGGGGAGGTTAAGAAGATGAGCGTCGATGCCGGCAGCCTGTGCGTGGTCTGCGCCTGGCGGGAAAACTGCCGGAAAAAGTTCAACCTTCCCCCCGGGGAAGCTCACTGTCCTGATTTCAGCCGCGATCTCAGTCTGCCGTCGGCAAAGGACAGCAGTTCCGAGGCGGGTGAAGGCAATAAAAACAGCTTGGAAAAATAGCGGGATGCCATGAAAGAGCGCTTGACAGGATACCTGCGGCCGGCGGTTGACCGGCTGCTGGCCGCCGCCGGCCGGGAAGACGAACCGGTGGAGATCAGCCTGGAGCAGCCGAAAGAGAAGAAGTTCGGCGATTACGCCACCAATGTCGCCATGCAGCTGGCCAGGCCCCTGCGGCGCAGCCCCCGGGAAATTGCCGCCGAACTGCAGGAGTACCTGCGCGGCATTCCCGACATCGAGGAGTTGACCGTGGCCGGCCCGGGGTTTCTCAATTTCAAGCTCTCCCCGGCCTGCTGGCAGGCCTACCTGGCGCAGATAAACCGCCTGGGTTCCCGTTACGGCGACCTTGACCTGGGCACCGGCCGCCGGGTGATGGTGGAATTCGTCAGTGCCAATCCCACCGGCCCGCTGCACATCGGCCACGGCCGGGGAGCGGCGGTGGGCGATTCCCTGGCGCGAATCCTGCGCAAGGCCGGTTACACGACCATCAGCGAGTACTACATCAACGACGCCGGCAACCAGATGGAGATCCTGGGCCGTTCCCTGCAGTGGCGCTACCTGGAGCTTTTGGGACGGGAAGCGGGGGCTTACCCGGAGAATTATTACCAGGGCGACTACCTGGTGGCCCTGGCGGCCCGCCTGCGGCGGGAAAAGGGCGACGACCTGGTGGGCGAGGACCGGGAAGCCTCCCTGCCGTTGTTCACCGACTACGCCAGCCGGATGATCCTGGAGGAGATTCGCCGCGACCTGGTCGAGTTCGGGGTTGATTTCGACAACTGGACCAGTGAAAAACAGTTTTTTCTCGATGGTCGGGTGGACCAGGTAATCGCTGAGCTGCGGCAGCAGGGGGTGGTTTATGAACAGGACGGCGCCCTCTGGTTTGCCGCCAGCCGCTTCGGCGACGAGAAAGACCGGGTGGTGGTGCGGGCCAACGGGGTGAAAACCTATTTTGCCTCCGATATCGCCTACCATCTCGACAAGCATGAACGTGGTTTCGATCTCCTGATCGACGTCTGGGGGGCGGATCACCACGGCTACATTCCCCGGCTCAGCGCCGCCCTGGAGGCTATGGGGATTGAGCGGGAGCGTTTCCAGGTGGTGCTGGTGCAGCTGGTCAGCCTGCTGCGCGGCGGGCAGCCGGTGGCCATGTCCACCCGGGCCGGCCAGTTCGTTACCCTGCGGCAGGTGGTGGACGAGGTCGGCCGGGACGCGGCCCGTTTCTTCTTTCTCATGCGCCGCCCGGACAGCCACCTGGATTTCGATCTGGAGCTGGCCAAGGCGCAGAGCAACGAAAACCCGGTTTATTATGTCCAGTACGCCCACGCCCGCATCTGCAGCGTTTTCCGCAAGGCCGGGGAGGCCGGGATGCCCGTGCCCCAGGCGGAGCACGTCAAACTCGACCGCCTGGAACTGGCGGAGGAACTGGAGCTGATCAAGAAAATGGCCTCCTTTCCGGTGGCCATCGAGGCGGCGGCCCGCAACCTGGAGCCGCACCGGATCGCCTATTTCCTCCTGGAACTGGCAGCCCTGTTCCACTCCTATTACAACCGGAACCGGATCATTGTCGGGGAGCGGCCGCTGAGCGACGCCCGGCTGCTGCTGGCGGCGGCCCTGCGCCAGGTGTTTGAAATCGGTCTCGGGCTCCTGGGGGTCGGGGCGCCGACCTCCATGTAAGCGGCCGGGGCGGAAGGGAATGGAAGCGAGAACATGAACACGCTGAGAAATTTTATCGTTATCTTTCTGCTCGGGGCGGCGATTTTTCTGGCCGGGGTGCTGCTGGGCAAGACCCTGAGCGACCTGGAACATGAGCGCCGGGCGGCCAGGGCCGAAGTCCACCCGGTGCCGGTGCCGGCCCGGACGACGGTGGTGCCGGCGGGGGAACTGCCGCCCAGGGCCACCGGCGGCCAGGAGAAAAAGCCGGCCGTGGCGGCCCTGCCGCCGGCGGTCGAGCCGCTGGCGGCGGCTGGTACCGCCAAAAGCGCCGCCAAACCGGGGCCGCCGACGACGGCGGTAAAAGAGAAGCAGGTCAAGCTGACTTTTTATGACACTTTGACCGACAACCGGTCGGCGGCCGCCGCCGGCAGCCTGAAAAAGGCGGCCGCGAGACGGCCGGCGCCGGAAAAACCGGCGGCCAAAAAAGTCAAACCGCCGGCGGCCAAACCATCAGCCACCAAACCGTCGGCTGACAAGCCGGCGGTCAAAGGCGGCGTCAGCCTCCAGGTGGGTTCCTTTCCCCAGGAGGGGCAGGCGCGGCTGTTCCGCAACCGCCTGGCCGGCAAGGGCTACGGCAAGCTGGTGGTGGTGCCGGCGGCCATTCCCGGCAAGGGTACCTGGTACCGGGTGCGGATCGTCGGACTGGCCAATCGCCAAGATGCCGAACAGGTGCGCCAGCGCCTGCTGCGTCGGGAAAAGATCAAGGCTTTCCTGGTCAAGTAAAAGAGGTCGATGAAATTGTCTGATATTCCCCAGGAACGGATACGCAACTTTTCCATCATCGCCCACATCGACCACGGCAAGTCGACCCTGGCCGACCGCCTGCTGGAGGTTACCGGGGCCGTCAGCTCCCGGGAGATGAAGGAGCAGGTGCTGGACAGCATGGATCTGGAGCGGGAGCGGGGAATCACCATCAAGGCCCAGAGCGTGCGGCTGCTCTACCGGGCCGCGGACGGCCTCGATTACGTCCTCAATCTGATCGACACCCCCGGGCACGTGGATTTTTCCTACGAGGTTTCCCGCAGCCTGGCGGCCACCGAGGGCGCCCTGCTGGTGGTGGACGCCGTGCAGGGGGTCGAGGCCCAGACCCTGGCCAACGTTTACCTGGCCCTGGACGCCAACCTGGAGATCATCCCGGTGCTCAACAAGATCGATTTGCCGGTAGCCGAGCCGGAGAGGATCATGCAGCAGATCGAGGACGTGGTTGGGCTGCCGGCCGCCGATGCCGTGCTGGTCAGCGCCAAGACCGGCGAGGGGGTCGGGGAACTGCTGGAAGCGGTGGTCAACCGTATTCCGCCGCCGGCCGGCGACCGGAACGCACCCCTGAAAGCGATGATTTTCGATTCCTGGTTCGATTCCTACCAGGGGGCGATCGCCCTGGTCCGGGTGTTCACCGGCCGCCTCCGCAAAGGCAGCCGCATCAAGATGATGTCGTCGGGGAAGGAATTTGAAGTCCTGCGGCTGGGGGTGAAAAAACCGGCGACCGTCGACGTGGACGAGCTGGCGGCCGGCGAGGTCGGCTTCCTGGTGGCCGGCATCAAGGACGTGGCCGACTGCAAGGTGGGGGATACCATCACCACCGTCAGGCAGCCGACCGATGCGCCCCTGCCCGGCTTCCAGGAGGTCAAGCCCATGGTGTTCAGCGGCCTCTACCCCTCCGACTCGGGGCAGTACGAAGCCCTGCGCGACGCCCTGGCCAAGCTGCGCCTCAACGACGCCTCCTTTTTCTACCAGCCGGAAACCTCCCTGGCTCTCGGGTTCGGCTTTCGCTGCGGTTTCCTCGGCCTGCTGCACATGGAGATCATCCAGGAGCGGCTGGAGCGGGAATACGGCCTCGACCTGATTTCCACCGCCCCGACGGTGGTTTACCGGGTCAACTGCCGGGACGGCCGGGTGGTGGAGATCGACAACCCCAGCAAGCTGCCGCCGGCCGGGGAGGTCGATTTCATCGAGGAGCCGATGGTCAAGGCGACCATCCACGTGCCCAACGAGTACATCGGCAACGTCATGAAACTCTGCGAGGACAAGCGCGGCTCCCAGCAGGAGGTCCGCTACCTGGATGAGAACCGGGCCATGGTGATCTACGATCTGCCCCTGAACGAGATCGTGCTGGATTTTTACGACAAGCTCAAGTCACTTTCCCGGGGCTATGCCTCCCTCGACTACGAGCCGGCCGGCTACCGGCGGGCCAAGCTGGTCAAGCTGGACATCCTGATCAACGGCGAGCTGGTGGACGCCCTTTCCCTCATCGTCCACGAGTCCCGGGCCTACGAGCGGGGACGGGAGTTGACCGTCAAGATGAAGCAGCTGATTCCCCAGCAGATGTTCGAGGTGGCCATCCAGGCGGCGATCGGCAACAAGGTCATCGCCCGGACGACGGTGAAGGCCCTGCGCAAAAACGTTACCGCCAAGTGCTACGGCGGCGACATTACCCGGAAAAGGAAGCTGCTGGAGAAGCAGAAGGCCGGGAAAAAGAGGATGAAAAAGGTCGGCAAGGTGGAACTCCCTCAGGACGCCTTCCTGGCCATGTTGAATATCGATTAGGCGGCGCCGTTTGCAGGTACGCCGGATACAACGGGAGTTGACATTCAATGGCGACAAGCGGGAAAAATAATAATCTTCCGGGCGGGAACGGCTGATGGCGGCGGGACGCAAGGGCGGCATCGTTCGGGAATACGCCGAATCGATCATTATCGCCATCCTCATTGCCCTTTTCATCCGGGCATTCGTGGTCCAGGCGT
>JAFDMG010000036.1 GCA_019306045.1 Deltaproteobacteria bacterium
TTGGAGGTGTCATTCATGGGGCCGAGAATGATCGTCACAGTCAAACAGGTGCCGGACACACACAATATCACCGGCGAAGCCATGAAGGAGGACGGCACGGTCAACCGGGCGGCGCTGCCGGCCATCTTCAATCCCGAAGATCTGAACGCCCTGGAAGAGGCCTTGAAGATCAAGGACCAGCTGGGGGGAACGGTTATCTGCATCTCCATGGGGCCGCCCAACGCCGCTGAAGTGCTGAAAGAGTGCCTTTACCGGGGCGCTGATGACGTGGTTCTGGTTTCCGACCGCCGTTTTGCCGGCGCCGACACCCTGGCGACCTCCTATGCCCTCAAATGCGCCATCGAGAAAGTGGGCGGCTACGACCTCATTCTCTGCGGCCGCCAGGCGATCGACGGCGACACCGCCCAGGTCGGTCCCCAGATTGCCGAGAAGCTGGGCATCAACCAGCTGACCTGCATCGCCGCCGTGGTGCAGGTGGACGAACAGTCAATCACCGTCAAGCGTTCGGTGGAGGACGGCTACGAGATCGTCCGCAGCCAGTTTCCCGTGCTGCTCACCGTGACTGCCGAGGCCAACCAGCCCCGGACGGCCAAGGCCAAGCTGGTGATGAGCTACAAGAACATCGGCAAGGAGCTGTGCGACGATTCTTACGACGAGGCCTACCTTTCCCCGGGCACCTGCAGCGCTGTCAGCCACATCAAGGAGTGGAACGTCGAGTCCATCGGCGCCGACCCGCAGCAGTGCGGCCTCTCCGGGTCGCCGACCAAGGTCAAGAAGATCCAGAGCGTCGTCCTGACCGCCTGCGAGAGCAAACAGATCCCCAACACCGAGGCCGGCATCGCTGAACTGATGCATGAACTGATCGCTGAGAACATTATCGGATAGGAGCGAGCAATGGGTGCGGCAAACAACGTGATGGTTTTCATTGAAACCCGGGGCGGCCGGATCGCCGACGTCAGCCTGGAGCTGGTCTGCGCCGCCCGGCGCCTGGCCGGCCAGCTGGACTGCGGCGTCGAGGCCGTGGCCCTCGGCTATGAACTCGAGGATGAGCTCCAGCGCCTGGGACACTACGGCTGCCGGCAGGTGTACTATGTCGCCGACCGGCGCCTGGCGCACTTCACTTCGGTTCCCTACGCCAAGACGGTGGTCGAGGTGATCCGGAAGCACCAGCCGCGCATCGTCCTTTTCGGGGCCACCACCATGGGCCGGGACGTGGCCCCCCGGGTGGCCTCGGCGCTGAAATGCGGCCTGACCGCCGACTGCACCGATTTGCAGATCGGCAGCCATGAACTCAAGAACGTGGTTTACGAGAACGTCCTCCTCCAGATCCGGCCCGCCTTCGGCGGCAACATCATTGCCACCATCGTTTCCCCCGAAAGCCGGCCCAGCATGGCTACCGTCCGGGAAGGGGTGATGCGCCTCGACGAGGCCGACCCCGACGGCCGGGTGGAGGTGGTGTCCGAAGCCTGCCCGGTGGGTGACGATGATTTTCTCACTGAGATCATCGAGATCGTCCGCGAGGAGAAGCAGGTCAACCTGAAGGCGGCCCAGATCATCGTTTCCGCCGGCATGGGGGCCAGCGACCCCGAAGCCCTCGAGCTGGTGCGCCAGCTGGCCCGGCTTTTGGGGGCGGAAGTCGGCTGCTCCCGGCCGGTGGTGGACTCCGGGGTGCTGCCCAAGGACCACCAGGTGGGGCAGACAGGAATCACCGTGCGTCCCAACCTCTACATTGCCTGCGGGATTTCCGGCCAGATCCAGCACCGGGCCGGCATGTCGGAAGCCAAGCGGATCATTGCCATCAACAAGGATCCCCAGGCGCCGATTTTCGACATCGCCCACTACGGCATCATCGGCGACGTCCGGGATGTGCTGGCCAAGATGATCAAAGCCTACAGAACCAAGGCATAGGAGTGCGGCAATGGCAAATTTTTATCGTGACAACGCGGATATCTTGTTTCATCTCCGGCAGCTGGATTTGAGCCGGGTCATCGATCTGAAAGAGGACGGCTTTGCCGAGCGGGACCTCTACCCCTATGCTCCCAAGGACACCGCCGACGCTCTGGACAACTACGACCGGGTGCTGGAGATCATCGGCGAGATCGCCGGCGAATTCGCCGCCCCCCGGGCCCGGGAGGTGGACGAGGAGGAAGCCGCCTTCGCCGATGGGGAAGTAACCTACCCGGCCGGCATTCGGGCGGCGGTAGAACGTCTCAACCAGGCCGACATGGCCGGCTTCACCATGCCCCGCCGCTACGGCGGCATCAACATGCCGATGACCGTCTTCTCCATGGCCATCGAGATCATCTCCCGGGCCGACGCCTCCCTGATGCTGGTTTTCGGCCTCCAGGGGCTTAGCGACACCATCTGCAAGTTCGGTTCCGAGGAACAGCGGCAGAAGTACCTGCCCCGCTTCGCCACCGGCGAGATCGTCGGCTCCATGGCCCTCACCGAGCCCGATTCCGGCTCTGACCTCCAGTCCGCCATGATGCGGGCCTGGCAGGATGAGAACGGCGTCTGGCGGCTGAACGGGGTCAAGCGGTTCATCACCAACGGCTGCGGCGACATCTCCCTGGTGATGGCCCGCTCCGAGGAAGGTACCACCAGCGGCCGGGGGCTTTCCCTGTTCATTTACGAGCGGGACGAGAACATGCGCATCCGCCGCATCGAGCACAAGCTGGGCATCAAGGGCTCTCCCACCTGCGAGCTGCAGTTCAACGACGCCCCGGCGGAGCTGCTGGGCAAGCGGAAGATGGGGCTGGTCAAATATACCATCTACCTGATGAACGGCGCCCGGCTGGCGGTGGCCGCCCAGTCGGTGGGCATTGCCGAGGCCGCCTATCGGGAGGCGAATGCCTATGCCCGCGACCGGGTGCAGTTCAAAAAGCCGGTGCGCGACTTTGCCGCCGTCTACGAAATGCTCACCGACATGAAGATTGCCATCGAGGCGGGCCGGGCGCTGGTTTACGAAACCTCCCGCATCGTCGACATCAAGGAGGGAATCGAGGACCGGCTGGAAAAGCACCCGGAAAGGACCGCCGATCTGCGGGACGACCTGAAGCGCTACACCCGCTTTGCCTCCCTTTTCACCCCCCTGGCCAAGAGCTATGCCGCCGAGATGGCCAACAAGGTCTGTTACGACGCCATCCAGGTGCACGGCGGCGTCGGTTTCACCAAGGAGTTTGATGCCGAGCGCCATTACCGGGACGCCCGCATCACCAGCATCTACGAAGGGACCACCCAGTTGCAGGTGGTGGCCGCCATGGGCGGCATCATCGGCGGTGCCGTCTCCGAGCGGCTGACCGAGTACGAGGAGGAATGCGACTATGCCGCCCTCGGCGACCTGTTTGCCGATCTGCAGCAGATGCGCACCCAGCTGGAAAAGGCCGTCAGCCACATCAAGGCCAAGGGTGACAGCGTTTACCAGGAGTTCCATGCCGGGCGCCTGGTGGCCATGACCTGGGACGTGATCAACAGCTACCTCCTCTGCCGGGATGCCCTGGTTTCCGAGCGGAAGAAAACCGTGGCCCGCCTTTACATGGCGAAAGCCAGGCACCGCCTCCGGGCCCTGCTGGACTACGTGGTCGCCGACGACTACAGTTTTATCGAGGGACACCGCCTGGTCATCGACGAGGAGGGGGAAGCCGCCGGCTGAGATTACCCCCACTTTCCGGGGCTGACCGGCAATTGCAGATAAACTTTTTCCCTGTCGGCGCCGATGACGGGAACGTGAAGGTTGTGACGACAATTCGCGCTAAGGGAGATGGCAGATGAAAATTGGCAGATTGGCAGTAATGGTTTTGCTGGTGGTTTTGTGCCTGCTGGCCGGCTTGGCGGCCGCGGCGGAGCATCAGGGGCCGGCAGCCGCCCACGACGGCGCCGCGGTGACGGCGACCGCCGGGGAGCACGGCGGCGGTCATGAGGCGGCGGCCGCCGGGGAAGCAAAAGGGCACGGCGAGCTGGAGCTGGGGGAGATACTGCCCCTGTGGAGCTGCATACCTTTCGCCTGCATGCTGCTGTCCATCGCCCTTTTTCCCCTTTTCGCCCCCGTATTCTGGCACCACCACTTCGGCAAGGTGTCCGCTTTCTGGGCGGCCACCCTGGCGATACCCTTCCTTTTCATTTTCAAGGGGGTGGCGGCCCATGAACTGCTGCACGTTATCCTCGCCGATTACGTGCCCTTCATCATCCTCCTGTGGGCCCTGTTCACCGTTTCCGGCGGCATCCTGCTGCGCGGCTCGCTGCGCGGCACGCCGCTGGTCAACACGGTGATTCTCATTATTGGCACCCTGCTGGCCTCCTGGATGGGAACCACCGGCGCCGCCATGCTGCTCATCCGGCCGCTGCTGCGGGCCAACGACTACCGCAAGGACAAGGCCTACATGGTGGTTTTCTTCATCTTCCTGGTGGCCAACGCCGGCGGCTCCCTGACGCCCCTGGGCGACCCGCCCCTTTTCCTTGGCTTTCTCCACGGGGTGCCCTTCTTCTGGACTTTCCACATCCTGCCGCCCATGCTGCTCACCTGCGGCATCCTGCTGGCCGTCTTCTTCCTCTTGGACACCTACCACTATAAAAAGGAAGGGGTCACGGCACCGGCCGAGGAAGGGGTCAAGGAGAAACTGCGGCTGGATGGCAAGCACAACTTTATTTTTCTCGCCGGCATCGTTGGGGCGGTGCTGTTCAGCGGCATGGTTGACTGGGGGCATGTCAATACCCTCGGCGTGCACCGGGCCACCCAGGACTGGGTCCGGGACGGCATCCTGATCCTCATGGGCATCCTTTCCCTGGTGACCACCTCGCGGAAGATCCACGAGGACAACGATTTTACCTGGTTTCCCATCATCGAGGTGGGCTACCTGTTCATCGGCATCTTCATCACCATGGTCCCCTGCCTGCTGATTCTCAAGGCGGGCCTCAAGGGGCAGCTGGATTTCCTCATTGCCGCCGTCAAGGATCCGGTGCATTTCTTCTGGATTACCGGCCTGCTCTCCAGCTTCCTCGACAACGCCCCCACCTACCTGACCTTTTTCAACACCGCCCTGGGGCGCTTCTACCCTGGGATGCCGGAAAGCCAGGCGGTGCCCCTGCTGCTGCAGCACAACGGCCTTTTCCTGGAGGCGATTTCCGCCGGCGCCGTTTTCTTCGGGGCCAACAGCTACATCGGCAACGCCCCCAACTTCATGGTCCGTTCCATCGCCGAGGAGGCCGGCACGCCGATGCCCAGTTTTTTCGGCTACATCATCAAGTACTCGCTGCTTTACCTGGTGCCGACTTTCGTGGTGGTAACCTTTGTCTTTTTTCTCTAGGAGGGGCTTATGGTAATTAAAAAACTGCTGTTCCCGACCAAGTTCCAGGAGCTGGCCTTCAATGCCCTCGAGTGCCTGCTGGACATGAAAAAGATCGGCCTGGAGGAGATTGTCCTGGCCCACGTCATCGACCGGGAAGAAGTCGGTTTCGTCCCCTACGGAGGTTACCTGAAGGAGGAGGAGATCCGGATGCGGGAAGAGGCCCAGATCCGTTTCGAGGACTGGCAGAAAGCCCTGGTGAAGAGAGGGCTGCGCAGCAAGATCAGGATCGAGGTCGGCAACCCGATTCCCGAGGTGCTGCGGATTGCCGACGAGGAAGGCGTCGACTTGATCGTCGCCGGCCGCAAGAACCGGAGCAACCTGGAAAAGGCCCATATCGGCTCCCATACCCTGGAGTTGATGCGCCACAGCAGCCTGCCGGTGCTCATCTGCAAATACATGGTCCAGTACGAGCGGCAGGGGGAGCGGGTCACCCAGGTGAACGAACATCCTTTCCGGCGGCCCCTGCTGGCCACCGACTGGTCGCCCAACAGCCGCAAGGCCCTGACCCTGGCGGCCTCGTTCAAGGGGCTGGCGGAGAAAATCCTCGTTGCCCATGTCATCGAGGCCAAGATCTGCAAGGGTTGTGACGCCTCCGAAGTGGAGCGGCTGAAGAAGGAAAGCAACGAACGGCTGGCCGCCTACTGCCGGGAGCTGGAACAGCAAGGGCTGGCGGCGGAAGCCCATCTCTATTCCGGTCCCAGCGTTCCGGCCCTCATCGACCTGTCTCGGGAGCAGAAGGCCACCATGATCATCATGGGCACCACCGGCAAGGACCGTTTCCGGGAATTCTGGCTGGGAAGCGTTTCCCACCGGGTAGCGGAATTTTCCGAGCTGCCGGTGCTCCTGGTGCCCTAGGGTTGCGGATGCCGCTGCTGGCCGCCGGGACGGTGTTGGCCGTGGGAATCTTGCCGGTGTTTGCCGCCGGGGCCGGCGGTGTTTGCCGCCTGTTTGCCCGCGGCCGGCAGCAGCCGGCACTCCTGCGGCTGGCTGTGGCCGGCTGCCTTGTTTTCCTCTGGCTGCCGGCGGCTCCGGCAGCTGGCGCCCCGCCGGCCCGGGCCTATTTCAGCCCCAACGGCGGGGCGGAGCGAGCCATCGTCGCGGCGCTCGACGGCGCCGCCGCCTCCATTGAAGTGGCAATGTACGCTTTCACCAGCCGGGTGCTGGCCAAGGCTCTCCTGCGGGCCCGCAAACGGGGGGTCAAAATCAGGGTGGTTCTCGACGGCAACGACGAGAGCGATTACTCCAAGGGTTTCTACCTCCTCCGGAAGGGGATCGATTTGCGCTACACCCGGGGGCGCCGCCGCCGGGGGCGGCAGGCCTCCTACGGCCTGATGCACGACAAGTTTGCCGTCATCGACCATCGCCGGGTGCTGACCGGCTCCTACAACTGGACGGCTTCGGCGGAAAAGTACAACTACGAAAACCTCTTGGTGCTCGATTCCCGGCCGCTGGCGGCCGAGTATGAGCGGGAATTCGACCGGATATGGCAAGCCTCCTTCCGCAAATGAAGCGGCGGCCGTGGCGGCCCGTCATTTTGCCGGCCCTGGTGCTGCTGCTGGCGCTGCCCCTGGTTTTTTCCTGCGCCCCGGCGCCGGTGAAAGCCCCGGCGCCCGCTCCCCCGGCCGCCGGCCCACCCTCGCTGGCGGAGCTGCAGCAGCAGGCCGCCAGCCGGGAAGCGGCCGGTGACTTCCTTGGCGCCTACCGGCTGCTCCATGACCCCTACCTGCGGACCCTGCGTCCGGACCTGCACCGCTGGCTTCTGGCCCTGATTGCCCGCATGAACCTGGCCGAGCTGGAAACCCTGGCCGGGGAAGAAAACAGCAACGAGCTGCGCTGCCAGGTGCTGACCCGGCTGTACGAGCAGCTGGCGGCCGCCGCGGCGCCGCCGGCCAAAAAGGCCCCGATCCTGACCGCCATCCTCCAGAACTGTCCCCTGACGCCGGCCCGCCGGCAGTATTATGAACAACAGCAGCAGCTGGCCCGGGAACAGACGCGGCCGGAACTGGTTGTTGGCTGCCTGCTGCCGCTGACCGGCGACTATGCCGCTTATGGCCGGGAGCTGCTCCAGGGCATGGAGCTGGCTCTCGGGGTGTTCACCCCGCCGGCCGACGCCCCGCCGCCGGTGCCTTTGCGGCTCCTGGTCCGGGATACGGCCGGCGACAGCGAGCAGGCCCGGCGGCTGGTCCGGGAGCTGGCGCAGCAGGAGGGGGTCCGGATCATCATCGGCCCCGTGGCCGGCCGGGCGGCACGCCATGCCGCCATCGAGGCCCAGAGCCTGGGGGTGACGATGATTTCCCTTTCGCCCCGCTCGGGGGTGGCCGCCACTGGCAGCCACGTGTTTCAGCACTTTCTCACCGTCAGGAATCAGGCCGAGCAGCTGCTGCAGCTGGCGGCCGGCCGCCTGGGGCAGCGAAACCTGGCCCTTTTCTACCCCGCCACCTATTATGGCCGCCAGTTTGCCCAGGTCTTTCAGCAGCTGGCCGGGCAGTGGGGCGTTGTCCTGGTGCGCCGGGAAGCCTATGACCCGGCCAGTGACGATTTCGGCCAGAGCATCAAGAAACTTATCGGCGCGCGCCGATATGCCATCTACACTCAACGCTGCCGGGAATACAAGCAGTGGCAGGAGCAGCAGAAACTGCTCCGGGGCGCCGAGGCGGAGGACGGCGAGAGCATTCTGGACCTGGCCCGGCGGGTGGGCATTGGCGAGGATGAACTTCTCGGCGACCTGGAGAACCAGTTCATGCCCCGGCCGCTGCTGGACCTCGATTTCGAAGGGGTGGTGATCCCGGATTTCTACCAGCGCCTGCGGCTGCTGATTCCCCAGCTGGCTTTCTATGACCTGAACAACTGCCGTCTGCTGGGCAACCGCAGCTGGAACTCCGCCAAGCTGCTGGAGGACGCCGGCCCGCAGATGGAGGGAGCGCTTTTTGTCGATGCCCTGGCGCCTGCAGGCGACGGCGAGGGGCCGGCGGCGGCGTTTAGGCGGCAGTACGAACAGCTTTTTGACCAGCCGGCCTCCCTTTATGGGGCCTACGGTTATGACACCATCCGCTTGCTGCGGCAGGTTTTGACCCGGATGCCCGCGGCACCGACCTCCTCCTTCGACCAGGAAGCCTTTGAAGCCGGCCTGCGGGCCGTGCGGCGCCTGCCCCTGGTTACCGGCCTGACCAGCACCCTGCCCGACGGCGAACTGGACAAGCAGCTGTATGTCCTGACGGTCGGCGGCGGGCAGATCCGGACCGTCGATTTCAGCTGCCGGCGCTATCGGGACTGAACAGTCGCCGTTGGTTGTTAAATTCTTCCCTTTTCCGGCGGTTTCCACGGCCGGTTTGCCCACCGGCGGAACCCCCTGCCGCTTTGGGGGCCGACCGCCGAAAATGCCTGCATATCAGCGGGTTTTCGGGCCGAAAAAACCCTTGACATGGCAGCTTTTGATGTGTTAACTGTCCTACCGCTTTTACTTTTATTGCATAGAAAAACAAAGGTTTTTTTGTCGGCAATAAGCAGCTGAATTTTCGCTCACCATTACCTTCAATTCCTGCTAGCTACTATCAGTTTCCGCCTTCATCTTGATGGGGCCAAGGAGAACAGTCTGTGATCGATCTCAACATTACTCTTCTTGTCCAGTGGGCCATTTTTATCTTCGTGATGATCTTCCTCAACCAGTTCCTGTTCAAGCCGGTGCTGCGGGTGATCGACGCCCGCAAGGAGAAGGTGGAGGGGACCCTGGAGAGCGCTGCCGAAATTGAGGAACGGGCCAAGCAGCACCGGGCAACCTATGAATCCCGCCTGGCCCAGGCGCGGGAAAAGACTCTCAGCGAAAGTGCCGCCATTCGCGAGCAGGCTTTGCAGAAGGCCCGGGAGCAGATGGACCGGGCCCGCAATGAAGCCATGCAGCTGGTGGAGGAGGTCCGGCAGCGGATTGAGGCCGAGTATGAAAAGGTGCGGGCGGAAATGGCCGGCGATATCGAACAGCTGGCCCGGCAGATTTCCGGTAAAATTCTTGAAAGGGAAATTTCATGAAGTGGTGCGACAAGGCAGTTGAGAGAAAGATTTTATTTGTCGGTCTGCTGGTTTTGCTGCTTTTGCTGGTCTTGACCGCCGGGGTCTACGCCAGCGGCGCCGAGCACGGGGGCGCGGCCGCCGAGCACGCCGCCGAACACAAGAGCCTTTACCAGCTGCTGGCGGAAGATCCCTGGCCGCTGCTCAAGGACCTGCTCTGGCGGGTGATCAACTTTGCCGTCCTGCTGTGGATCCTGATCAAGGCCACCGGCAAGCCGATCAAGAACTATTTTGCCAACCGCCGGGAAACCCTGCTGCAGGGAATCCAGGAAGCCCGGGAGGCCAAGGAGGCCGCCGAGCGGCTTTACCGCGAGTACCAGGATCGCCTTGCCAGCCTTGACGACGAGCTGCGGGAGATGGAAGAGCGGTTCAAGGCCGACGCCGAGGCCGAGAAACAGCGCATCCAGAACGAAGCCGACGAGTTCGTTGCCAAAGTCAAGCAGCAGGCGAAGCAGATGGCCGACCAGGAAGTCAAGATGGCCAAGCATCGGCTGAAGGACGAGGCGGCCCGCCTGGCCGTCGAAGCGGCGGAGAAGATGATCAAGGAAAATATCTCGGCGGCCGACCGGCAGAGAATCGTCGAGAATTACCTAGAAAAAGTGGTAGGTGCCCAGTGATTCGCGATATCATAGCCAAGCGCTACGCCAGAGCCTTTTTCGCTTTTGCCAGCGAACGGGGCGTGCTGGACCAGGAGACCGAGGAACTGCGCCGCTTTGGTGCCCTGATGGATGAAAGCCCCGAGCTGTTCGGCGCCCTGACCAACCCGGTGTTCGAGACCAGTGAACGCAAGGGGGTTCTTGACGAAGTGGTCAGCCGCCTGGGGCTGAGCCGGAACGCGCGGGCCTTTCTGTCGATCCTGGTGGATAAAAACAAGATCCGCTACCTGCATGCGATTCTCGACCGCCTGGACAAGATGGTTGACGAGGCCGAGGGCCGGCTGCGGGTGGAAGTGGTTTCCGCCACCGAGCTGGACAATGCCGTCGTGACCCGCCTGCGGGAGAAATTGGCGCAGCTGACCAAGAAGGATGTCCAGTTGAACCTGACGGTCGACGAGTCCTTGATCGGCGGCCTGGTGACCCGTTTTGCCGGCATGGTCTACGATGGCAGTGTAAAAACGCAATTGCATAATCTTGGGGAAAATTTGATAAAGGAGTGGTAGGAAGCCATGGAACTACGCGCAGAAGAAATAAGCCAGATTATCAAAAATCAGATCGAGAACTACGAGAAGAAGGTTGAGGTCAGCGAGACCGGCACCATTCTGACCGTTGGCGATGGTATTGCCCGGATCTACGGGCTGGAAAAAGCCATGGCCGGGGAACTGCTCCTTTTCCCTCACGATATTTACGGTATGGTTCTGAACCTCGAAGAGGACAACGTCGGGGCGGCCATTTTCGGTGAAGACACCGAGATCAAGGAAGGCGACGAAGTCAAGCGCACCGGGCGGATCGTCCAGGTGCCGGTCGGCAAGCAGATTCTCGGCCGGGTGGTCAACGCCCTGGGGCAGCCCATTGACGGCAAGGGACCGATCGAAACCGATGACTTCCGCCGGGTGGAGATCAAGGCTCCCGGGATCGTCGACCGCCAGTCGGTGCACGAACCCCTGCAGACCGGCCTGAAGGCCATCGATTCCATGGTGCCCATCGGCCGCGGCCAGCGCGAGCTGATCATTGGCGACCGCCAGACCGGAAAGACGGCAGTGGCTATCGATACGATCATCAACCAGAAAAATACCGACGTCTACTGCATTTATGTCGCCATCGGCCAGAAGCGCTCCACCGTTGCCCAGGTGGTGGCCAAGCTGGAAGAGTACGGGGCGATGGAGTACACCACCGTGGTGGCGGCCACCGCCAGCGACCCGGCGCCGCTGCAATACCTTTCCCCCTACTCCGGGGTTACCATGGGCGAGTATTTCCGCGACAACGGCATGCACGCCCTGATCATCTACGACGATCTGTCCAAGCAGGCAACCGCCTACCGGCAGCTGTCCCTCCTGCTCCGGCGGCCGCCGGGACGCGAGGCCTTTCCCGGTGACGTCTTCTACCTGCACTCCCGGCTCCTGGAGCGGGCGGCGAAGATGAGCGACGAGCGGGGCGCCGGCGGCGAAGATGAGCGACGAGCGGGGCGCCGGTTCCCTGACCGCCCTGCCGATCATTGAAACCCAGGCCGGCGACGTTTCTGCCTACATCCCCACCAACGTCATTTCCATTACCGACGGCCAGATCTATCTGGAATCGGATCTGTTCTATTCCGGTGTCCGGCCGGCGATCAACGTCGGCCTCTCGGTTTCCCGGGTCGGCGGCGCCGCCCAGGTAAAGGCGATGAAACAGGTGGCCGGCTCCCTGCGTCTCGACTTGGCCCAGTACCGGGAAATGGCGGCCTTCGCCCAGTTCGGCAGCGACCTGGACAAGGCCACCCAGGCCCAGCTGGCCCGCGGCAGCCGCCTGGTGGAGATCCTCAAGCAGGACCAGTACTCCCCCCTGCCGGTGGAGAAGCAGGTGCTGATCATCTTC
>JAFDMG010000037.1 GCA_019306045.1 Deltaproteobacteria bacterium
TTATAGAGTTTCCGGGCGTTGCGGCGTTCAACAAAAGAGCCCGCCTGGACGCCGTAATAGCGGCCGTTGCGGCTCTTGCCTTCCCAGCCCGGCGGCGGGGCCAGCAGTTTGAGACGCACCAGGGCGGTGCCCTGCTTGACCATGTCCAGGGCCTTGGCCGCCCCATAGGAGAGGTCAATGATCCGTCCCCGGATGAAAGGTCCGCGGTCGTTGATCACCACTTCCACCTGGCGGCCGTTTTCCAGGTTGGTCACCAGGACCCGGCTGCCCAGGGGCAACTCCTTGTGGGCGGCGGTGAGATCGTACATGTTGTAGATTTCGCCGCTGGAGGTTTTCTTGCCGTGAAAGTCGCGTCCGTACCAGGAGGCGATTCCCTCCTGTTCCTGGATCAGCTTCGGTTTGGCCGGCAGGCTCATGTCATACCGGGGCCCCCGGCGGGCGCAGCCCCAGAGGCTGGCCAGTATCAGCAGCAGGCAGGCGCCGGCAGTCAGTTGGCGGTATCTGGCGGCAGACACGGGCTGTTCATCAGGCATATTTTGCTGAAATCATGGTAATACTCCAGCTGGTTAATACAGCAGAAATCCTGCTTGAAACGAAAAATATCGGTGGCCGGCAGTCGCAGGGCCCGGCAGAGACAGAGCATGTTGACTCCCCCGTGGGCGACGATTACCAGGTGTTCTCCCCGGTGGGCGGCCAGCAGTTCATCCAGCTTGCCGAAAAGGCGCTTCTCCACCTCGGGGATGGTCTCCCCGCCGGGGATGCGGTAGTTGATGAAGTCGGCGAATTTCCGCCGCAAGTCGTCCGGGTAGCGCTCCCGGACCTCTTCGTAGGTCAGTCCCTCCCAGAGCCCCATCCTGATTTCCCGGAATTCGGGCACGATGACGTGCGGCCGCCGCAGGCGGGCGGCAATGACCGCGGCGCCGGCGCGGCTGCGCCGCAGGTCGCTGGAGAAAACCCGGCTGACGGGGTAGGCGGCCAGCTGCTCGGCGATGGCCGCCATTTGCCGCAGCGATTCGGGGGTGACCTCCACGTCCAGGTGGCCGTTGTAGCGAAACCGGCCGTCGACGGTGTTGGCAGTCTGCCCGTGGCGCAGGAGAAAAACGGTGGTCGGGGCCTGGTCGTTACTGGTCATGGCGGCGGTTGCCTCGTCGGTCGTCAAGCAATTGGCGGCCGCCGTCAGCGGCCGAGGAAAAACAGCCAGCCAAGCAGGGCCAGGGCCTCGGCGGTTTCACAGATGCCGCCCAGCAGGTCGCCGGTGACGCCCCCCAGGCGCTGGCGGCAGCGCCGGCCGGCCAGCCAGGTGCAGGCGGCGATAAACAGCATGATCGCCAGGGCCGGCCAGCCGCCAAGGAGCAGGGCCATGATCACCGTGCTGCTGGCGGCCAGCAGCAGTTCCCGGTCGCCGGCCCCGTCGGTGATTGCCTTGCCCAGGCCGCCTTCCGGCCGGGCGTAAGGCGACAAATAGGCCAGCAGGACAATGGCGAAACGGCCGTAAACCGGCATCAGCAGCAGGGCCGCCGTGGCCGTGTCCGCGTTTGCCAGGCAGGCCAGGGAAACGTATTTGAACAGCAGCAGCAGCATGAGGGCCAGAGCTCCCATGGTGCCGATGGCGCTGTCTTTCATGATCTCCAGGACCGCCTCCCGGGAGCCGCGGCCGCTGAACCAGCCGTCGGCGGTGTCCGCCAGGCCGTCGAGATGGAAGCCGCCGGTGACCAGGAGATGAACCGCCATCACCATGACCATGACCACCGGCCGGGGCAGCCACGGCCGCAAAAGCAGCCAGGTGGCCGCCAGGCACAGGCCAACAACCAGGCCGACGAGGGGAAACCAGGCCAGGGAACGGCCGATTTCTTCGTCTTCCAGGGTGCCCCGGAAGGGGAACGGCAGGGTGGTCAGGAAAGAAAGGGCGAAGTGGAATGAGGTCAGCATGGCCCGCTGTGGTCACTTGATTTTGAGCGGCAGGCCGCAGCAGACCAGGTAAACTTCCCGGCAGGCGGCGGCCAGCAGCTGGTTGCCCCGGCCGGCCAGGTCGCGGAACCGCCGCGCCAGGGGGTTTTCCGGAACGATGCCCTGGCCGAGTTCGTTGGTCACCATGATCACCGGAACCGGGCAGCGCTCCAGGCAGGCGGCCAAGCGTTCGACTTCCCGCAGAACGGAATCGGGGTCTTCCCCGCTGGCAAAGAACAGGTTGGTCAGCCAGAGGGTGATGCAGTCCACCAGGATGACCCCGAAACCGGCCGCCGAGCGCCGCAGGGCGGCCGCCAGTTCCCGGGGTTCTTCCAGGGTCTGCCAGCCGGGACCGCGCTGCCGCTGGTGCCGGGCCACCCGGGCGGCCATCTCCCGGTCCCGGACTTCGGCAGTGGCCAGGTAGAGCCGGGGGCCGGGAAGCTGTTCCGCCAGCTGCTGGGCGTAGGCGCTTTTGCCGCTGCGGGCGCCGCCGGTGACCAGGACGGTTGTTTTTGTCATCTGTGCACGCTAACCATTGATGTTTATTGAATTTATTTTCCTATACCATCCGGGTGCCGGTGTCAATCGATATTTTCCCGCCGCCGGTGGCCAGAGGTGGGTGCTGGCGGTTGTGGGCGGCTGGTTGCTTGCTCTTCAGCGTTGGACGTGGTAAATAGCATCCCTGGCGGCTGAAAGCCGCCCGGCGGCCGGCGCCGGGCAAACGTTTCCGGGAGCCGGAAAAGAGTCAAGTTTTGTGATTTTCTGTCGATTCAGTAAATGTTTGTCCGACCCTGTTGCTAACATTGTTTTACTGCTTTGGCCGGGGCGGCCTGCCCGGCGGTCTGCCGGCGATTTTTTTCCTTGGCGCGGTTTGCATGAATATCCTCCTTGTCGATGACAATCTGTCCCTGATTGAGCCCATCTACCAGCTGCTGACCATGGAAGGCTACCGGGTGGTGATGGCCGCCGACGGCGTGGAAGCCTTGGAAAAGCTGTACCGGCAGCCTTTTGACCTGGTGCTTACCGACCTGAAAATGCCCCGCATGGGCGGCATGAAGCTGGTGGGGGAGATCAAGAAGCTGCGCCAGCCGCCGCTGGTGATCATCATGACCGCCTACGCCACCATGGAAACCGCCATCGATTCCATCAAGCTGGGGGTTTACGATTACATCCTCAAGCCCTTTAATATCAACCAGGTGCTGCTGGCCGTCCGCCGGGCCCTGGAAAAGCGCCGCCTGGAGAAGGAAAACCTGCAGCTCAAGGAGATGATCGTCCTCTACAACGCCAGCGAAGCGATCAGCTCGAGCCTGCAGACCAGCACCATTATCGAGGTGATGCTGGAGGCCGCTTTTGCCCAGTCGAACGCCGACCTGGTGGCCCTTTACCTGAAAAGCGGCACCGACCGGAACGTTCTTTTCGCCCAGCACCGCTGCGGCGGCTGCAACGATCTCGACTGCGGCGAATTCGTTCTCTCCCTGGCGCCAGAAATCTCCTTCGCCGATCTCGACGGGATTTTCGCCGGTCAGGGAACCCGGATTCTGCCGGCGGGCGACCAGCGGCTGGCGCCCTTTTTCGCCAAAAAAACCGCCGAGGGCGAGTTCTACTCGCTGCTGAGCATCTCCTTGAAATCCAACAACAATTACGTCGGCGTCATGAACCTGTTTTCCCTGACTCCCGGCTTCGGCTTCAGTGAGAAGGAGAGCAAGGCCCTGTACATCCTGGCCGCCAAGGGGGCCTCGGCGATCGAAAACGCCTTCCTCTACGAAAATACCCAGCACAACTACCTGCAGACGATCCGCAGCTTCGCCTACGCCCTGGAGGCCAAGGACAAGTATACCCACGGGCATTCCCAGCAGGTGGCCAGGTACGCGGAGCTGCTGGCCAAGGGGATCAAGATGGCCAGCGGGGAGATCGACCTGCTCAGCCAGGCGGCCATGCTCCATGACATCGGCAAGATTGGCATCAGCGAAGCGATTCTGAACAAGCCCGGGCGGCTGACGGCGGAAGAATACCGGATAATCCAGAAGCATCCGACCACCGGCAAGCACATCCTGGCGCCGATTACCTCCCTGGCACCCATCATTCCGGTGGTCTACCATCACCACGAGGCCTGGAACGGCCGGGGCTATCCCGACGGCCTGCAGGGGGAGGAGATCCCCCTGATGGCCAGGATTCTCACCATTGCCGACGCCTTCGATGCCATGACTTCCATCCGGGCCTACCGGAAGCCGCTGACCATCGACGAGGCCTTCCGGGAGCTGGAAAACAACGCCGGCAGCCAGTTCGATCCCAACCTGATCGAGGTTTTCACCCGGCACCGGACCCTGCTGGAAAGGCTGCCCACCGACCACTGACAACCCCCTTTCGGCGCCGGTAAAACGGCGATAAATTCCTTGACAAGGGTCCTTGCGATTTGCTATACCCTCCTAGTTTCTTCAATCCCTACGCCGCCTAGCAGCCTTTGAGGAAAATAGCCTGTCAAAATTTTAAGGGTGGTACCGGCAAGACGACAACGGTGCTTAATGTGGCCCATTGTCTGGCCCGCCAGGGGAAGAAGGTGCTCCTGGTTGATCTGGACGCCCAGGGCAACATTGGTGTCAGTCTGGGGGCGGCGGCTGATTACGGTCTTTACGATCTGCTCATTGACAACCGGCCCCTGAGCGAGTGCCTGGTGGAGGCCAGGGAGAACCTTTACTGCCTTCTGGCCGACCGCTCGGCGGCGGCCTGTGAAACCATCATGGTGGCCAGGCCCCGGCGGGAGGAGGTTCTCAAGCGTGCCCTGGCCGGAGTGGGCGAGGTGCTGCCCGGCCTTGAGGTGGTGCTGCTCGACTGCTCGCCTTCCCTTTCCATCCTCAGCCAGAATGCCCTGGTTTACGCCGACGAGCTGCTGGTGCCGGTGAGCATGGACTACCTGGCGCTGGTAGGGGCCAACCATGTGTTTGAAAACCTGGAAATGATTGAAGAATACTTCGAGAAGAAGGTGCGGGTCTGCGGCATCGTGCCGACGTTCTATGACAAGCGGGTCAACATGAGCAAGGAGGTCCTGCAGGCCCTGCGGGATAAATACGGTTCCATGGTGGTGTCTCCGGTGCGGATTGATACCAAGCTGAAGCAGGCTTCCAGCGCCCACCAGACCATCTTTGAGTTCAATCCCAAAAGCCGGGGGTGCCAGGATTATCTCCGGATCTGCGAGGAGCTGTTCGCATGAGTGCCGACAACAAGAGCAAGAAGCCTGCCAAGGGCGGGCGGAAGAAGAAGGCCCTGGCGGAAATCCCGGAACAGGTCAAGGTTTCGCGGGACAAGATGGCCGCCTTTTTCGCGCCCGAGAAGGCTGCTGGTGCCGGCAAGACGGCGAAGAAGAAAACGGCGCCCAACGCCGGCAGGAAGGCGGCTGGCGGGGCCAAGGCCGGAAGTGACCGGCTGCCGGCCACCGAGGCGATTCTGCGGGCCGCCGCGGCCGCCAACGAGAAGCTGGCCGCTGAACGCGGGAAAACTTCCCCCGGCGACGCGGGGAAACCGGATATGGGAAAAATTGGCGAAAACGAAAACAATTTGGTGAAAGGTGGTAAGATTATGTCAGAGAAAGAACAGGTAGTAGTCAAGAAAGAGAGTGGCGGCGGTAATTTGCTGGGGCTGGTGGCCCTGTTTGCCTCCATTGCCGCTCTGGCCCTGGTATGGTTCTATGTTTCCACTTCTTCCGGCGGCAGCTCGCCCTCCGTCTTGACCGGTTTGCAGAAGAGCCAGGCCAAACTGGCGGTGCAGGTTGAAGCCCTGTCCAAGAAAGTGGACTCCCTGGAAGCCAAACTGGTGGCCGCCGAGAAGGAAAAACTGGCCAAGTCGGTTGCCTCTTCCCTGGAAGCCCTGAAGAAGCTGGAAGCTACCGCTGATCCCAAGACCGCTGAAATGCTGAAGAAAATGGAAGCGGAAATGCAGAAAATGCTGGCGGAGACCGCCAAGGGCAAATAAAAGTCTGACAAAGCAGGTTTTTTTAGCTAGAGAAGGCGGTCTTGACCGCCTTCTCTTTTTTTATGTGTGGGAGTCGCGGCCGCCGGCAAGGGCGGCCGTTTTTTTGTTGGTGCCGGCGTCAGTGAACGGCGTTACTCCAGACGGCGGTAGGCGGCCACCAGGGCCCGCCCCAGGTCGGCCACCCGGGACGGCTGGAACTGCTGCCGTTCCAGGTTCACCAGCGGCGCCAGCTCCATCAGGGAGCTGGTAAGGAACCCTCCCTGGAAACAGGCCGCCAGTTCCGGGGTCAGCCTTTCCTCGCGGCAGGCGATGCCGAGGCGGCCGGCGGCCCTGATAATCGCCGCCCGGGTAATGCCCGGCAGCAGGCCGGCGCTCACCGGCGGGGTGACCAGGGAGTCTTCCTCCACCAGGAAAAGGTTGCTGTAGGTCCCTTCGCAGAGTTCCTGGTAGCAGTTGAGGAAGAGGCCTTCCTGGCATCCCTGCCGGGCGGCCAGCCGCCGGCCGCGGTAGTTTTCCAGGTAGTTGAGGGTTTTGTGCCGCAGCAGCGGGTTTTCCGGATCCCGCCGCCACGGCAGGATGCAGGTCCGGCAGCCGGCCTGCCGGGCGGCGATGGCCTCCAAGTCCAGGGGCAGAACCTGGACGATCAGCCCGGCGGGCGGGGTCTCAGCTCCCGGTTCATTGCCGGGGGGGGTGCCGCCGCATACCAGGCGCACCATGGCGTCGCCGCCCTCCAGACCGTTGCGGCCGGCGAGTGCGTCGATGATGGCCGGGATTTCATCCCAGGCAGCCGGCCGGGCCAGGCCGAGGAATTCGAGCCCGGCCGCCAGCCGCCGCTGGTGGTCGGCCAGCAGGTGCGGCCGTCCCCGGTAGAGGCGCAGGGTTTCGAAAACCCCGTGGCCGTAGAGGAAGGCGGGGGCGAAGGGCGAGACGGCGGCAGCGTCCGCCGGCAGGTAGCCGTCGTCGGCGAAAAAAAAGCGGGCCGCGGTCATCGGTCGCTCTCCGGCCGAAAACCGCCGCCCAGGGTTTTGAGAAAGGATTCCGCCTTGGTGATGGTTTCTTCATACTCCAGCCGGGGATCGGAATCGGCGACGATGCCGCCGCCCACCTGGAAATATAACCGGTCCCGGTGATGGATGGCGGTGCGGATGGCTATGTTGAGGTCCAGGTCGCCAGAAAAATCCAGGTAGCCGATCGAGCCGGTGTAAACCCCGCGGCAGGTGGGTTCCAGTTCATCAATGATTTCCATGGCCCGCAGTTTCGGCGCCCCGGTGATCGAGCCGCCGGGGAACGAATTGACCAGGCAGTCGATGGCCGAAAAGCGCCGGTCCACCCGGGCGGCCACCGTGGAAACCAGGTGGTGGACGTTGGCGTATGATTCGACGATTTCCATTTCCGGTACGTGGACGCTGCCGTAGCGGGCGATGCGGCCGAGGTCGTTGCGCTCCAGGTCGACGATCATCACGTGTTCGGCCCGGTCCTTGGGGCTTTGTTGCAGTTCCCGCCGCAATTGCGCGTCGCGGTCGGCATCCCGGTGGCGCGGCCGGGTGCCCTTGATGGGCCGGGTCTCGATGTAGTCGTCCCGGATCAGCAGGTAGCGTTCCGGCGAGTTGCTCATGATGACGTGGTCGCCGGCCTCCAGGTAGCTGCCGAAGGGGGCCGGGCTCAGGCGGCGGAAACGGCGGTAGAAATCCCAGGGCCGGCCCTGGCAGCCGATGGCAAAGCGCTGAGAAAGATTGACCTGGTAGATGTCTCCGGCCCGGATGTATTCCAGGATTCTGGCGATGGCGTCGGTATATTGCCCGTAGGTAAAATTGGCTTCCAGGCCGGTGGTGAACTCCAGGGGCGCCGCCGGCGGCAGGGGCTGGCGGCCGGCCCGCCGCAGCAGGCTTTCCAGCCAGGCCAGCCGCTGTCGGGCCCTTTGCTGGCGGGCGGTGCCGGTTTCAGGCAGGCCGGTGGCCACCAGGTAGGTTTTGCTCTGCAGGTGGTCAATGGCGATGATGGCATCGTAAAAAGAGAGATAAAGATCCGGCATCCGCAGGTCGTTGACCGTTGACTGGGGGAACCTTTCGATCAGGTGGCCGAGTTCATAGCCGAAGTAACCCACCGCCCCGGCCTCGAAAGGCAGGCCGCCGGTCTGGGGACGCCGCCATTTGGCCAGCAGGCTGTCCAGGTAGGGAAAGAGCGGGGTGGAGATTTCCTCCCGCCGTCGGCGGCGGCAGTCGACGGCGATCGTCTGCCGGCCGCGGGCGACGACCCGAAAAAAAGGGTCGGCGCCGAGAAAGGAATAGCGGCCGAGCTTTTCCCGGTCGCAGCCAGAATCGAGCCAGAACATGTCCGGGGCCGCCGTCAGCTGGGCGGCAATGGCCTCCGGGACGGGCGGCGCGTCTATCTCTTTGATGATCATCGGGGCGTCATGGTGGTCAGGGACGGCGGCGGCTGGACCGGGGAGCGGTGCCGTCTGCCGGCCGGGTCAGCCAATGCATATGCCAAGTGACGGCCGGCTGTCAAGCAAAACCCTTTGCCCGCCGCCGGAGGCACAGCCAGGCGCCGGCGGCGGCCAGGAGGATGGCTGCCGGCGGCAGCCAGGGGTGGGCGGCGTAGAAAGTTGGTTCCCGGGCCGGATAGATAGTGGTCTGGAGGATGCCCTTGCAATTCAGGGGCAGCGACTTTTCCCGGCGGCCGTTGGGAGTGACCACGGCGGAGATGCCGGTGTTGGCGCAGCGCACCAGCCAGCGGTGATTTTCCGCCGCCCGGAGCATGGTGTTTTCCAGGTGCTGCCGCGGCCCGGCCGTTTTGCCGAACCAGGAGTCGTTGGTGATGTTGACCAGGAAGCCGGCCTGCCGGCCAAGCTCGGCGATGTAGGCCGGGAAAATGCCTTCGAAGCAGATGGAGACCGCCATGCTGGTGGCGCCGAACGGCAGCGGCGCCGGCCGCCGGCCGGGAGAAAAATCCGCCCCGGGAACCAGCTTGCCGATGAAAGGCAGCAGCCTGCCGCCGGGGATGAACTCCCCGAAGGGAACCAGTTTCACCTTGTCGTAGGTGGCGGCCAGCTCGCCGGCCGGGGAGTAGAGAAAAGCGCTGTTGAAATAGGCCGGCGGCCGCTTGCCGTCCCGCCGTTGGTAGCGCGGCCCTCCGGCCAGCAGGTAGCAGTGGTTTTTCCGCGCCAGGGCCGCCAGCCGCCGGCGGAAATCCGGGGCGTCCTGGAGGAAGTCGGGGATGGCGGCCTCCGGCCAGACCACCAGGTGGGGGATGCCGGCCGGCGCGGCCGCGGCCGCCCGCCGGCTCAGGGCCTCCAGGCGGGCGAAGTTCTGTTCCCGGTAGGCCGGATCCCACTTGATGGCCTGGGGAATGTTGGGCTGAACGAGAGAGACCGTCAGCGGCCGGTGCTGGTCAAGCCCGGGCGGCGGTCCCGCCAGCAGCGGCAGGGTCAGCAAAATGGCCGGCAGCAGGGCGAACTTTCCCAGGGCCCGGCCGGTGGCCGGCCAGGAGCGGTGCTGCTGCCAGAGGGCGAAAACGGCCAGGTTCAGGTAGCAGACCAGGAAGGAAAGCAGGTAGACGCCCCCCAGGGGCAGCAGGCTCCGGCCCCAGCCGCTGTGGCCGAGCACGCCACCGAGCAGGTTCCAGGGAAAGCCGTAAACCAGGGTGCCCCGGCAGAGTTCCAGCACCGTCCAGCCGCCGGCGAGGAAAATCACCGCTGCCAGGGAGCGGGGCGGACAGCGGCCCAGCAGCCAGCCGAAGGCGCCGAAATAGAGGCTGAAGTAGGCGGCCAGCAGGGCCATGATTGCCAGGGTGGCCAGGTAGGGCAGGCTGGTGAAGCTGCTGATCGAGTGGGTGATCCAGAAAAGGTCGAGGTAGGCGAAGATGAAGCCGCAGAGCAGTCCTTGGCGGCCGGGGGAGAGCCGCTCCCGCTGGTGATCCAGCGACCAGCATAGCGGCAGCAGCGCCGCCAGGCCGAGAAAACGGCCGGCGGGATAGCCGAGGGCCAGGTGCAGGAGCACGGCGGTGGCGGCCGGCGCCGCCAGGGCCGGCAGGAGGGTGGCAAAACGCCGGGGCAGGCGGCCGGCCATTATTCCGTCGCCGGCTGCTCGTCGGTTTCCCCGGCGGGCGGGGCGGCCGGCAGCGGTCTGACGACCACTTTTTTCACCCGCCGCTCGTCGGCGTCGGCGATGGTGATTTCCAGGTTACGGTAGATGGTTTTTTCACCGGTGCGGGGAATCTTGCCGAACAGGTAGATGGCCAGGCCGCCGACGCTTTCGAACTTGCCCCGGTTGTCGACCTCGATCCGGAAAAGCTCCTCCAGCTCCTCGATTTCCGTCTTGCCGCTCACCAGGTAGGAACCGTCGGCCTGGGGGACGATGTTTTTCTCTTCCGTTTTTTTCTGGCCGGTTTCCTCCTCGTAGATGTCGCCGATGATCTCCTCCACCAGGTCGCTGAGGGTCACCAGGCCGGAGGTGCCGCCGTACTCGTCGACGGCGACGGCGATGTGAATCCCCTTCTTGCGCAGTTCCTGCAGCAGTTCCTGGACCTTCTTGGTTTCGGGGATGAAGTACACCGGCCGGAGGATCTCCCGGACCTTGATCCGGTCCAGGTCGTCGTGCAGGTACTTGAGAATGTCCTTGGCGTAGAGGATGCCGACAATGTTGTCCAGGTTTTCCTGGTAGACCGGGTAGCGGGAGAAGCCGCTCTCGTTGATGACCCGGATGCATTCATTCAGGGAGGCGTCGGCCTTGAGGGCGACGAAGTCGGTGCGGGGCACCATCACTTCCTGGACGCGAATGTCCTTGAGTTCGATGATGCTGCTGAGCATCTCGTGGGTGTCGTCGGTGATTACGCCGGCTTCACCGCTGGTGTGGATGATCTCCTGGAGGGCCTCCTCGGTCAGGGGCTGTTCATCGTTCTGGCCGAAGATTTTTTTCAGGCGGGCGACTAGTCCGGGTTTGTTGTCCATTGCTCCCTTGTCAGCTGGTCGTCGCGGTTGGCATCGGGCCGGCAGCCGACCCTGCCGTTCTTATAGCAAAAAGGGGGCGGAAAAACAAGCTCCGCCGCCGGCCAGATAGCGCTTGCTAAAGGAAAGACGATGGGTTAGAAATGGGGGGTGGGTGTCCAAACTGGCGCCCTGTCGGAAAAAATCATGCCGTTGCCGCCGGCTACTTTCCGGTTACCTGAAAAAAACTTGACGGTGGCCGCCGGCAAAAATATTTTTTTAACAGCTAACAGCTAACAGCTAACAGCTAACAGCTAACAGCTAACAGCTAACAGCTAACAGCTAACAGCTAACAGCTAACAGCTAACAGCTAACAGCTAACAGCTAACAGCT
>JAFDMG010000038.1 GCA_019306045.1 Deltaproteobacteria bacterium
CATTGAGGGCAACCTGATCACCCCGATTGCCATGGAAGAGGGGCTGCGGTTCGCGATCCGCGAGGGCGGCCGCACCGTCGGCGCCGGCGTGGTCAGCGAAATCATCGAGTAACGCAGGCATGAAAATCAATTACCCGGGGAATGACGGGAAGGAAGACGGACGGTTGCCATGACCATAACGAATCAGAAAATCAGGATTAGGTTGAAGGCCTACGATCACAAGATCCTTGACCAGTCGGTCCTGGAGATCGTCAATACCGCCAAGCGGACCGGGGCGATGGTGGCCGGTCCCATTGTGCTGCCGACGGAGATCAACAAGTACTGCGTGCTGCGTTCCCCGCATGTCAACAAGAAATCCCGGGAACAGTTCGAGGTGCGGACCCACAAGCGGCTGATCGATATCGTCGAACCCACCCAGCAGACGGTTGACGCCCTGATGAAACTCGACCTGTCGGCCGGGGTGGACGTGGAAATTAAACTGTAGCAACGGCCGCGCCGGCGGTGGTTGGCAGATTGAGGTTGTGAACTATGGCCCAGATAAAGGGACTGCTAGGAACGAAAGTGGGGATGACCCAGATCTTCAACGAGCTGGGCGAAGAGATCCCGGTGACGGTGGTCAAGATCGGCCCCTGCGTGGTTACCCAGGTGAAGCGGCAGGAGAAGGAAGGCTACAATGCCGTGCAGCTGGGGTATGAAAACAAGAAGACCCGCCGGGCGACCAAGGCCCTGATCGGCCACTGCGCCAAGGCCGGCAAGGGGGTTTTTCGCTACCTGCGCGAGGTGCGGGTGGAGAACCCGGACGAATTCCAGGTGGGCGATGAGCTGACGGCCGAGCATTTCAAGACCGGCGACATCGTTCACGTCACCGCCCGGAGCAAGGGCAAGGGCTTTGCCGGCGGCATGAAGCGCTGGGGCTTCAAGGGCACCGGGGCTTCCCACGGTTCCCACAAGGTCCACCGCTCGGCTGGTTCGGTGGGCACTTCCGCCTGGCCGAGCCGGGTCTGGAAAGGCAAGAAGATGGCCGGCCAGCTGGGCAACAAGACGGTGACCATCAAGAACCTGACGGTGATCGGCGTCCGCCCCGAGCAGGGACTGCTGCTGATCAAGGGCGGCGTTCCCGGCAGCAAGAACGGGGTGGTTTTTGTCAACAAGGTGAAATGATCCGGGACCCGTCCCGCGGGAGGGGTCGGCGGTTTAAGGAAAAGGAAATCAGCGGTCGGGCCGGCGACGGCAGTCGAGGCCCCGCCCGTTCAATTTGGGGGAGTATCCCATGGCCGTGGTTGATCTGTATAACATGAAGAAGGAAAAGGTTGGCGAGGTGGAACTGGCCGACGCGGTGTTTGCCGCCGAAGTCAAGCCTCACCTGATCCATGAGATGGTTCTGTGGCAGCTGGCCAAGCGCCGCAGCGGCACGGCGGCGGTGAAAAACCGCTCCAGCGTCCGCGGCGGCGGCAGCAAGCCCTGGCGGCAGAAAGGCACCGGCCGGGCCCGCAGCGGCACCAGCCGTTCCCCCATCTGGCGGGGCGGCGGGGTTATTTTCGGGCCGCAGCCGCGCAGCTACGAGTACAAAATGCCGAAGAAGGTCCGCCGGCAGGCCCTGATCTCCGCCCTGAGCAGCAAGTTCCAGGAAGGCAAGCTGTTTGTCCTCGAGGATTTTGCCCTCGACGAGGTGAAGACCAAGAAGGTGGCCGAGATGCTGGCCAGCTTCGGGGTTGACAGCGCCATGCTGGTCTGCGACGACAACCGGAACCTTTACCTTTCGGCCCGCAACCTGCCGCGGGTGATGGCCGTCGGCCACCGGGGCGTCAACGTCTATGATCTGCTGAAGCACGACAGCCTGTTGATTTCGGCGGCTGCCCTTAGCAGTATCCAGGGAGCTTTGGAAAAATGAGAACCTCGTACTACGATCTGATTCGCTATCCCATGCTGACGGAAAAAACCATGGAAGCGCGGGAGACCAGCAACCAGTATGCCTTTGCCGTCGACCGCCGGGCCAACAAGGTGGAGATCAAGAAAGCGGTGGAGAAGCTGTTCAACGTCAAGGTCGCCGCTGTCAGGACCCAGGTGGTCAAGGGCAAGGTCAAGCGCCTCGGGCGGACCATGGGTAAACGTCCCGACTGGAAGAAAGCCATCGTGACCCTGCAGCCGGATCAGAAGATCGAATTTTTCGAGGGTATGTAGAGGCCGGCTGCCGGCGGCAGCTGATGACAAGGGAGATTTGACCGATGCCTTTAAGAAAATATAATCCGACATCCCCGGGGAAAAGGTTCCAGACGGTATCCACTTTCGAGGAGATTACCAAGAAGGAGCCGGAAAAGTCTTTGCTGGCGCCCCTGAAAAGCAAGGGGGGGCGCAACAACAACGGCCGGATCACCGTCCGCCACCGGGGCGGCGGCGTGCGGCGCAAGTACCGCCTGATCGACTTCAAGCGCAACAAGGACAACATCCCGGCGACGGTCAAGGCCATTGAGTACGACCCGAACCGCTCGGCGCGGATCGCCCTGCTGCAGTACGCCGACGGGGAAAAGCGCTACATCCTGGCGCCGCTGAAACTGCAGGTCGGCGACGTGGTGGAATCCGGCGACAACGTCGATATCAAGCCGGGCAACTGCCTGCCCCTGAAGAATATTCCCCTGGGGAGCATCATCCACAACCTGGAGATGAAAATCGGCAAGGGCGGCCAGCTGGTCCGCGGCGGCGGCACCTATGCCCAGCTGATGGCCAAGGAAGGCTCCCACGTGCAGGTGAAGCTGCCTTCGGGCGAGGTGCGGCTGCTGCACAACCAGTGCCGGGCGACCCTGGGGCAGCTGGGCAACATCGAGCACGAGAACATCTCCCTGGGCAAGGCGGGCCGCAGCCGCTGGCTCGGCCGGCGGCCCCACGTGCGCGGCGTGGCCATGAACCCGGTGGATCATCCCCACGGCGGCGGCGAGGGCAAGTCTTCCGGCGGCCGGCACCCGGTAACCCCCTGGGGGGTGCCGACCAAGGGGCACAAGACCCGGAAGAACAAGGCAACCGACAAGCAGATAGTTAAACGACGGAAATAGTCCGGCAGGCAACGCCGGGCTGCTGGTGAGGAGGAATCCGTGGCGCGTTCAGTACATAAAGGTCCCTTTGTCGACGATCATTTGCTGGCCAAGGTGGAGAAGCTGGCCAACAGCAAGAACAAGATGATCAAGACCTGGTCCCGCCGGTCGACGATCATTCCGGAAATGGTGGGCTACACCATCGCGGTGCACAACGGCCGCAAGTTCATTCCGGTTTTCGTCACCGAGGAGATGGTGGGCCACAAGCTGGGTGAGTTCGCCCCGACGCGGACCTATTACGGCCATGCAGCCGATAAAAAATCCAAAGTGCGGCGCTAAAGGCGGCCGGAATAAGGAGTTTTAGCCATGCAGGTTCAAGCGAAACTGCGCCATTTCCGGGTGGCGCCCCGGAAGGCACGCCTGGTTACCGACCTGATCAAGGGGATGGACGTGGAAAAGGCGATCAACACTTTGCGTTTCACCCAGAAGAAATCCGCCCCGGCGATCATGAAGCTGCTGCAGTCGGCGGTGGCCAACGCGGACCAGAAGGGTGACATTGACGTGGACGCCCTCTACGTGCGCCATGCCTTTGTCGACGAGGGGCCGACGCTGCGGCGTTTCAAGCCGCGGGCCATGGGCCGGGCCACGCGGATCAGGAAGCGTACCAGCCACATAACCCTGATCCTGGACGACGAACGCTAACGGTGGCCGGCTGCCGGGAATGCCGGGAGCCGCGAGAACAGAACCAGTAGACCCTGGAGAGGAGTTGAGACTTGGGACAGAAAGTTAACCCGATCGGTTTTCGCCTTGGGATTGTCAAGACCTGGAACTCGCGCTGGTACGCGGATGACAAGGAATTCAAGAAATTCCTCCACGAGGACCTGCGGCTGAAAAAATACCTGAAGCAGAAGATGTATCACGCCGGGATTTCCAAGATCGAGATTGAACGGGCCGCCAAGCGGGTGCGGATCAGCATCCATGCCGCCCGCCCGGGGATCATCATCGGCAAGAAGGGTGCCGAAATCGAGAACCTGCGCAAGGAACTCCAGCAGTTTACCGACGGTGAACTGTTCATCAATATCAATGAAGTCAAACGGCCGGAAACCGACGCCCAGCTGATCGCCGAGAACGTGGCCCTGCAGCTGGAACGGCGGGTGGCTTTCCGCCGGGCCATCAAGCGCAGCGTCAACATGGCCATGAAGCTGGGGGTCAAGGGCATCAAGGTGGCGGTATCCGGGCGCCTGGGCGGGGCGGAGATCGCCCGCTCCGAGTGGTACCGGGACGGCCGGGTGCCTCTGCACACCCTGCGGGCCGACATCGACTATGGCTTTGCCGAGGCCAAGACGACCTACGGCATCATCGGGGTCAAGGTCTGGGTTTTCAAAGGGGAGATCGTGAACCAGAAAACCGCCTGAGGCGGGGGTTGACGAATTTTTACACTGCCAGAAACGGGAAGGTAAATCACCATGTTAATGCCGAAAAAGGTGAAATACAGGAAGCAGCAGAAGGGCAAGATCAAGGGCCGGGCCAGTCGCGGGGCGACGTTGGCCTTTGGCGATTACGGCCTCCAGGCCCTGGAGCCGGGGCGGATCACCAATCGCCAGATAGAAGCCGCCCGTATTGCCATCACCCGCTATATCAAGCGTGGCGGCAAGGTTTGGATCCGGATTTTTCCGGACAAGCCCTTGACCAAGAAACCGGCCGAAGTGCGGATGGGTAAAGGTAAAGGTTCGCCCGAGGAATGGGTGGCCCTGGTCAAGCCCGGCCGGGTGCTCTACGAGATGGAAGGCGTCGATCCCGAGCGGGCCATGGAGGCCTTGCGGCTGGCCGCTCACAAACTGCCGATCAAAACCAAGGCGATCATGCGGGAGTCTGGATATGAAAGCTAAAGATATCCGTTTGCTGTCCCCCGAGGAGATGGAACAGAAGCTGGCGGACATCTCCCAGGAACTCTTCAATCTTCGTTTCCAGAAGGCCAGCGGCCAGCTTCAGGACACGGCCAGGCTGAAAAGTCTCCGGCGCGACCGGGCGCGGATCATGACGATTATCGGCGAGCAGCAGCGCCAGTGAGAGTAAAGGTAGAAAAATGACGCAGGAAAAGAGCAGCAGAAGGGTCAAGCGGTCGATGACCGGCATCGTGGTCAGTGACAAGATGGACAAAACCGTGGTCGTGCGCGTAGCCACCAAGGTCAAGCATCCGACCTACAAGAAATATGTCCAGCGCAGCAAGAAATACAAGGCGCACGATGAGGCCAACCAGTGCGCCATGGGCGATCGGGTCCAGATTACCGAGTGCCGGCCCCTCAGCCGCGACAAGTGCTGGCGGGTCAGCCGGATAGTGGAAAAAGCGGTAAAATAGCAGTCGGCTGCCGGCCGCGGCGGTTCGGGCTGTGGGTCGAAAAGGGGATGGAAAATGATTCAGGTTGAAACGGTATTGGACGCGGCAGACAATTCCGGGGCCAAGAAAGTCCAGTGTATCAAGGTCTTCGGCGGTTCCCGCAAGCGTTACGCCAGCGTCGGGGATATTATCAAGGTGACCGTCAAGGAAGCGATCCCCAATTCCAAGGTGAAAAAAGGGGATGTCATGCGGGCGGTGGTCGTCCGGACGGCCAAAGAGATCCGGCGGCCCAATGGCAGCTACATCAAGTTTGACTGCAACTCGGCGGTGCTGATCAACAATCAGAACGAGCCCGTCGGCACCCGGATTTTCGGGCCGGTGGCCCGGGAGTTGCGGGCCAAGCGGTTCATGAAAATCATCTCACTGGCGCCGGAAGTACTTTAAGCCCGGGGACTGGAGAAGCATAAAATGGCCAAGGCAAGAATCAGGAAGGGCGACAAGGTAATGGTGATCGCCGGCAAGGATCGGGAAAAGAGCGGCAAGGTCAAGAAAGTCGATTTCGAGAAGAACCGGGTGATCGTCGAGAAGCTGAACATGATCAAGCGCCACACCCGCCCGGGGATGGGTACCCAGGGGGGCATCCTGGAGAAGGAGGCTTCCATCCACCTGTCCAACGTGATGCTGTTCTGTGACAAGTGTGACAAGCCGGTGCGCGTCGGCTTCAAGATCCTGGCCGACAAGTCCAAGGTGCGGGTTTGCAAGAGTTGTGATGAACTGCTTGACAAATAGCGAGGAAGCAGGGAGGCGGATGTTTCGATGAGTGTGCTCAAAGATAAATATGTCAACGAGGTGGTGCCGGCGCTGACCAAGCAGTTCGGCTACCGCAACTGCATGCAGGTGCCCCGGTTGGAAAAAGTGGTGCTCAACATGGGGCTCGGCGATGCCGTGCAGAATATCAAGATCCTCGACTCCGCCGTTGAGGAGATGGCGGCCATCAGCGGTCAGAAGCCGGTGATTACCCGGGCCCGCAAGTCCATCGCCTCCTTCAAGCTGCGGGAAGGAATGCCCATCGGCTGCATGGTGACCCTGCGCCAGGAGCGGATGTACGAGTTCCTTGAACGGCTGATTGCCGTCGTCCTGCCGCGGATCCGGGATTTCAAGGGCATTTCCGGCAAGGCCTTCGACGGCCGGGGCAACTATACCCTCGGGCTGCGGGACCAGATGGTTTTTCCGGAAGTGGACCTGGAAAAGGTCGACGTGGCCAAGGGGATGAACGTGGTGGTGGTGACCACGGCGAAGAACGACGAGGAAGGCAAGGCCCTGCTGACCCTGCTGGGCTTCCCTTTTCGGAAGTAAACAGCGGTTATTCCATATCCAGGCTTTAGGAGAGCGAGGAGATTTAGATGGCTAAGAAGTCAATGATGGTCAAGGCGGCCCGGCCGAAGAAATTCAAGGTCCGGGAATACAACCGCTGTCCCCTGTGCGGCCGACCCCGCGGCTACCTGCGCAAGTTCGACATGTGTCGTATCTGTTTTCGGGTGCTGTCGTCGCAAGGCGACATCCCTGGCGTTATCAAATCAAGCTGGTAAGAGGAGCATGAAAATATGTCAGCAACTGACCTGATTGCCGATATGCTCACGCGGATACGTAACGCGCATATGGCTAAGCATGAAAGGGTGGATGTCGTCTTTTCCAAGATGAACCAGAGTATCGCCGATATCCTGAAAGAGGAAGGTTACATCAAGAATTACAAGGTGATCAAGGAGAGCGACAGCCACGGCGTTCTGCGCCTGTACCTGAAATACGACGCCCACGGCAAGGCGGTAATCACCGGCCTGCGCCGGGAGAGCAAGCCGGGGCTGCGCAAGTACGTCGGCGTCGAGGCGATTCCCGACATTCTCAACGGCCTGGGGATTGCCATTCTGTCGACCTCCAAGGGCGTGGTTACCGGCGAAAGGGCCCGGGAACTGAACGTCGGCGGCGAGTATCTTTGTTCCATCTGGTAGTTTGGCCAGTTGTTCAGCGAAGGAGATTAGAGCATGTCCCGCATTGGTAAACAGCCGATTCCGCTGCCCCAGGGGGTTGAAGTCCGGGTGGAAGACGGCGTGGTCAAGGTAAAAGGACCCAAAGGCGAGCTGCAGCAGGCGCTGGTGGAACGGGTCGAGGTCGAGGTGGAGAACGGCCAGGTCCTGGTCCGCCGCCAGGGCGACGATCGGCGTTCCCGGGCTTTTCACGGCCTGATGCGCTCCCTGGTCGCCAACATGGTCACCGGGGTTTCCACCGGTTTCAGCAAGGTCCTGGAAGTCAACGGCGTCGGTTACCGGGCCGAGGTCAGCGGCAAGACCCTGAACCTGAACCTCGGTTTTGCCCACCCGGTTCACTGTCCGATTCCCGACGGCATTTCGATTGCGGTCGAGCGGGAGAAAATCACCGTTCAGGGTATCGACAAGCAGCAGGTCGGGGCGGTGGCGGCGATCATCAGGAGCTACCGGCCGGTGGAGCCGTACAAGGGCAAGGGCATCAAGTATGCCGATGAACGGGTGTTACGTAAAGCCGGCAAAGCCGGGAAATAGAGCTACAGTCGAGGTGTAGTGGTGAAAATTACAGAGAAGCGCAGCCGCTTGCGGGCCAAGAGGAAGTTGAAGATCAGGAGCCGGGTCGCCGGCAGCAGCGACAGGCCGAGGCTTTCGGTTTTCCGGTCGGCCAGGCATATCTACGTCCAGGCCATCGACGACCAGGCCGGGCGGACGATTGCCAGCGCGGCGACCACCGAAAAGGGACTGGCGGAATACGGCGGCAATCTCAAGGCGGCCAAGGTCGTCGGCCAGGCGATTGCCAGCCGGTTGCAGGAAAAGGGAATCAGCAAAGTGGTTTTTGACCGCAACGGTTTCCTCTATCATGGCCGGGTCAAGGCCCTGGCCGAGGCCGCCCGGGAGGCCGGGCTGCAGTTTTAGCCCCGGGCCGCCGGGCCGCGGGACCGGATCCCGCCGGCAGCCGTCAACGGACGAGACAAGAAATCAGGAGGTAGATTGTTGGATACTGCCAAAATCGGAGAAGTGGAACTCGTAGACCGGGTAGTGAAGATCAACCGGGTGGCGAAGGTGGTCAAGGGTGGCCGGCGTTTCAGCTTCAGCGCCCTGGTCGTGGTCGGCGACGGCAACGGCCGGGTGGGCTTCGGCCTGGGAAAAGCCAACGAAGTTCCCGAGGCCGTGCGCAAGGGGGCCGAGGCAGCCCGCCGCAACATGGTCAAGGTGGCGCTGCTGGGGACGACCATTCCCTTCCAGGTGACCGGAAACTACGGCGCCGGCAAGGTCCTGCTGCGGCCGGCTTCGCCGGGTACCGGGGTGATTGCCGGCGGCGCCGTGCGGGCGGTGCTGGAATCGGCCGGGATCAAGGACATCCTGACCAAGTGCATTGGTTCCAACAATCCCCACAATGCCGTGCGGGCCACCATTGACGGCCTCATGCAGCTGAAGAGCGCCGCCGAGGTTTCCCGCAACCGCAACAAGCCGGTGTCCATCGCCTCCGGCAACTAAGCCGGCGCGCCGGCAAGACTGTTGAGGATTTGAAGTCATGGAAAAGATGCTGAAAATAACGCTGAAGAAAAGTTGTATCGGCCGGCTGGAAAAACACATCGCCACCGCCCGGACCCTGGGATTGCGGCGGGTTCGGCAGACGGTGGTCCATCGGGCGACGCCGCAGATCCTGGGCATGGTTTCCCGGATATCCCACCTGGTGGAGGTGGAGGAAGTGGCCGGCGAGCAGCAGTAGCTGCAACCGCGGGGTTAACAGTATTGGGGTGAGGACGTTATGGTTGATTTAGCACATCTGGAGAAAATACCCGGATCGCGGAAGTCGCGGCAGCGGGTCGGCCGCGGCACCGGTTCGGGCTATCATAAGACGGCGGGCCGGGGACACAAGGGCCAGAAGTCGCGTTCGGGCGGCAAGATTCCCACCTGGTTTGAAGGCGGCCAGATGCCGCTGCAGCGGCGGCTGCCCAAGCGCGGGTTCAACAACATTTTCCGCACCGAGTACGAGGTGGTCAACGTCCACCAGCTGGACTGCTTTGCCGACGGGGCGACCATCGAACCCCGCGACCTGCAGGAAAAGGGGCTGGTGCGCCGGGGCGACAAGGTACTGGTGAAAATTCTCGGCAACGGGCTGCTGTCCCGGAAGGTGACCGTCAGGGCGCACAAGTTCAGCCGCACCGCCCGGGAGAAAATCATCCAGGCCGGTGGCAGCGTCGAGGAGATTGACGTTGCTTAAGGGAATGGAAAATATCGGCAGCATTCCTGAGCTGCAGCGGAAGATCGGCTGGACCTTCTTCCTGCTTTTCGTTTACCGGATCGGCATCCACGTGCCGACACCCGGCATTGACGGCCAGGCCCTGGCGGCCTTTTTCACCCAGGCCAAGGGGACGCTGCTGGGGATGTTCGACATGTTTGCCGGCGGCGGCCTGCGCCGCCTGTCGGTGTTTTCCCTGGGGATCATGCCTTACATCAGCGCCTCGATCATCATCGAGCTGCTGGCGATGGTGGTGCCGGCGCTGGAGAAGCTGAAAAAGGAAGGCGAGGCCGGGCACCGGAAAATCGTCGCCTACACCCGCTACGGCACCATCCTGCTGAGCGTCATCCAGAGTTTCGGCATTGCCGTCGGCCTGGAGAGTATGCAGGGACCGGCCGGTGAGATGGTGGTCATGTTTCCCGGCTGGGGCTTCCGCCTGCTGACGGTGATCACCCTGACCTCGGGCACGGCGTTCATCATGTGGATCGGCGAGCAGATCACCGAACGCGGCATCGGCAACGGCATCTCCCTGATCATTTTTGCCGGGATCGTCGCCCGCATGCCGGCGGCGATCATCAACTCCATCAGGCTGATCAAGACCGGGGAGATGAGCCTCTTTGTCATGCTGGCGATCATCATCATGATGATGGCGGTTTTTGCCTTCATCGTTTTCGTCGAGATGGGGCAGCGGCGGATTCCGATCCAGTATGCCAAGCGGGTGGTCGGCCGCAAGATGTACGGCGGCCAGAGCACGCACCTGCCCCTGAAGGTCAACACGGCCGGGGTTATTCCGCCGATTTTCGCTTCCTCGATCATCATGTTTCCGGCGACCATCGCCAATTTTATTGACATCCCGATCATGAAGAAGATCTCGGCCCTCTTCGTGCCGTCGACCATCACCTACAATGTTATTTATGTTGCCCTGATATTTGTCTTTTGCTATTTCTATACCGCCGTTACTTTCAAACCGGACGACGTGGCTGACAACCTGAAGAAGTACGGCGGCTACGTGCCGGGGATCCGGCCGGGCAAGAAAACGGCCGAGTACCTGGACCGCATCCTGACCCGGCTGACCTTCTGGGGCGCCGTCTACGTCAGCCTGGTCTGCGTGCTGCCGATGATCTTCATCAGCAAGTTCAACGTGCCCTTTTATTTTGGCGGCACGGCGCTGCTGATTGTCGTCGGGGTGGGCATCGACACCATCCAGCAGATCCAGTCGCACCTGATCGTCCGCAATTACGACGGCCTGATCAAGAAGGGCGGCCGGGGGCGGAGCTGACGACGGCCGGCGCCGGCGGCAAATGGAGCGCGGGAAACAAGCGGGTTGAACGGGCAATAACTTTCTAAGGAGGACCGGTTATGAATATCATTCTGTTGGGCCCCCCGGGGGCAGGCAAGGGTACGCAGGCCAAAAAGATGGTCGAGGCGCTGAAGGTTCCCCAGATTTCCACCGGTGACATCCTGCGGGCGGCGGTCAAGGAAGGCACCCCGATGGGGGTGGAGGCCAA
>JAFDMG010000204.1 GCA_019306045.1 Deltaproteobacteria bacterium
TAGCAAGATTTGTTCCCTGGCGCTGCTGGCTGGCGGCAGCAAAGGCACGGGTGTTGTCCGCCCAAAGTGTTGGCGGCCCGAGCTGGGTTTGCCGGGCCGGGAAAGCAAGGCCGCGGCTACCTGTCAATTATCGGCATTTGGCGGCAAAAGTTTAGCCGGCAAAAAATTAGCTTGACTTATGGGGCGGCTTTCTGATTAGTTCGGCACATTTACCGGGGCGTCTCCCGATTTGGGGGAATACGAACCCGGTGTTGGCGGGGATAACGGCGAGTGCAACGGCAAACGGCAGATTACTGGCTGGCGTTGAGCCTGATCGAAGGCCTGGGGCCGGTGGGCGTCAACCGCCTGCTGGCCGCAGTTGGCCAGGTCGAGGAGTTGTTTTTCCTCCCGGCGGCCGAGTTGCAGCAAATGGGCCGGCTGCGCCCGGAAACGGCCGCCCGCCTGGCGGCTTTCGCCGACTGGGAGGCCGTGACGGCGATCAAAAAGCGGTTGGCCGCTTTGGGAGTTGATTTGCTGGTGCGGGACGACGAACGGTACCCGCAAAACCTGCTCAATATCTTTGACCCGCCGCCGATATTGTACGGTAAGGGGCGGCTGGAAGTACTGGCGGCACCGGCGATTGCCATCGTCGGTTCCCGCAAGGCCTCGAAAAGAGGCTGCCAGTTTGCCTTCAGCCTGGCCCGGGATCTGGCCGAGCGGGGCGTGGTCCTGGTCAGCGGCATGGCCCTGGGGATCGATGCCGCCGCCCATGCCGGCTGTCTGCATGCCGGCGGTCGGACCATTGCCGTCTGGGGTTCCGGGCTGGACGTCTGCTACCCGGCCCGTCACCGGGAGCTGGCGGCCCGGATCGCGGACAGCGGGTTGCTGCTCAGTGAATTCCCCCTGGGAACCAGGCCGGAGAAGCAGAACTTCCCCCGCCGCAACCGCCTGATCAGCGGCCTGGCGGCCGGCGTGGTGGTGGTCGAAGCCTCGCTGAAAAGCGGTTCCCTGATCACGGCCCGTTGCGCTTTGGAACAGGGGCGGGAGGTTTTCGCCGTCCCCGGTTTGCCGGCCAGCCCCGAAAGCGGCGGCAACAACTGGCTGCTGAAAGAAGGGGCGCAGCTGGTGGAAAGCGCCGATGACATCTTCGCCTGCCTGCCTGACCTGGCGGGCGGCGAGGCGGCCGTCCCGGTTATTGCCGATTTTACCGGGGAACCGCCTGCGGTCTGGACCGAGGAACAGAAATTGCTGGTCGAACTGATGGGCAGCGCCGCCTATGACATGGACGAGCTGTTGGGCATGACCGGCTGGTCCCACGACCGTCTGAGCCGGGTGCTGCTGGAGCTGGAAATCAGCGGCGGGGTCTGGCGAACAGGGGGCGGCAGATTCCAGGCCAGCCTGCCCGCCGTCCGCTAGCAACCCGGCGGCCGGCCCATCATAAGCTGACGAACGTTGACGACGTTGACCGCGAACCGAGAAGAAAAAATCCGTCTGACGGAGGGCATATAGATGTTCGAACGGATGCTGACAATCATTGGCATAGTTTCCCAGTACATCATGGATGACATTGACATTTTCGATCAGGAACTGGAAATTGTCGAAGACCTGCTTTCCCTGGGTTTCGAGCCGGGTGAGATCGAGGCGGCTTTCAACTGGATCAGCAATCTTTCCCGGGAAACCAGCCGGCCGGAAATGCTGGCAGCCGGCCACTACGGCGAGTATATCCGGATTTTTACCATCGAGGAGAAGCGGCTGCTGAGTAATTCCGCCCGCGGCTACCTGATGAAGCTGCACAACCTGGACCTGGTCGACCACGTCCTCCTGGAAGAGATCATCGACCAGGTGATGTTGCTGGACGCCCCTTCCGTTGGCGTGGAGGAGATCAAGATGATTTCCACCATGGTGGTGATGTTCAGCCGCAGCGGGGCGGATAAAAACCGCTTCCTGCGCTTCATTGAGGCTGACGCCGAAGTGGTTTATCACTAAAATCCTGCCGGTCGCGGGGGCGGTGGCGTCCCCGGGCCGTTTTGGCTGCCTGGGGCAAGGTGCCGGTGGAAACGGGTGCCTTGCCTGTTTTAATCCCGGTCCGGGCGGCCGGGTTGCCGCCGGCGGCCGCTGATCATCCCCGGCATCTGGCCGTCGTTTACTGCCTGTCCACCTGAACGCGTGAGTTGTAATGGCTAAATCACTGTTGATCGTCGAGTCCCCCGCCAAGGCGCGGACCATCAAAAAATACCTGGGGCGTGATTTCGAGGTCAAGGCCTCGGTTGGGCACGTGAAGGATCTGCCCAAGAAGGAACTGGGCATCGAGATCTCCGCCGACGGCGGTTTCGAGCCCCACTACGTCACTATCCGCGGCAAAGGCAAAATTCTGGCGGAGTTGAAAAAAGCCGCCAGGAGTGCCGAGGCCGTCTACCTGGCTCCCGACCCCGACCGGGAAGGGGAGGCGATTGCCTGGCACATCGCCCGGGAGCTGGGCCGCCAGGAGGGCATTTACCGGGTGTTGTTCCACGAGATCACCCCCCAGGCGATCAAAGACGCCCTGGCGCAGCCGTCAACCGTCGACGAGAACAAGGTCAACGCCCAGCAGACCCGCCGCATCCTGGACCGCCTGGTGGGCTACAAGATCAGTCC
>JAFDMG010000039.1 GCA_019306045.1 Deltaproteobacteria bacterium
ATTTTGAATTCCATGCCCTTGCCGGCCCGTACGGGGATTACCTTGAGATTTTCGGCGATGTAAAGGCGGGTTTCCGCCCGGGCCGGGCCGGGAGTCAGCCAATTGTTCCCGAGCAGCAACAACAGCAGCAACAGGATTGGGATGGCCAGCCAGCGTCGCGGATGAAAAGTCATATTGTTCTCCTTGGCAGGTCGTGGATCGTTCTCGTTTTCCGGCTGCTTCAGCTCGGGGGCAGCAGGTTGTTGTTCTGCAGCAGCTGCAACAGGCGGGCGACAATTTTGGCCGTTGCCCCCCAGATTATTTCGCCGCCGATCCGGTAGGCCACCAGATCATAAAGCTTCCGGCCGTTGAAATAGAAAAATTCATATTGGTTGACCTCGTCCGCCAGGGTGGCGAGGGGCACCGGCAGCAGGAAATCGACCTCCCGGCTGCAGAGGCGGAAGGGATAGGGATAGGGAATCAGGCCCAAGAACGGCGAGACCACGTAACCGGTGGTGGTGTAGACGTCGTCGAGCCGGCCAATGATCCTGATGTCACCGGCCCCGATGCCCACCTCTTCCTCGGTTTCCCGCAGGCAGGTGGCCAGCAGGGAACTGTCGCTTTTTTCCTGGACGCCGCCCGGGAAGGAGATCTCCCCCTTGTGTTTTTTAACCGACTGGCTGCGCTTGATAAACAGCAGGTGAACCTGGTCCTTCCGGGTGAACAAAGGACAGAGCACCGCTGCCTTGACGGTGTCGGCCTGGCTGAGGCGGCGGCAGCGATAATGGGTGAACGTCGCTGCCAACTGTTTTTCGGTGGCCTCGCCGGGATTTTTTTCGGCGCTTTTCATCGCCTGTTTTCTAGCAGATGGCATCTACGGGGCCGGTGAAAATCCGGCCGGCTTCCCGGTAGTATTCGGCGGCCCGGCCGTGGTTTTTGGGGGAAAAATGAAAGAGCACCAGTTTTTTGGCCCCGGCCTGCCGGGCCAGGGTCGCCGCCTGGCCGGCGGTCAGGTGATGGGTAAGGGCGGCCCGTTCGCGGTCCTCGTCGAGAAAGGCGGCTTCACAGAAAAGGATGTCACAGCCCCGCAGCAGCCGGGTCAGTTTGGCCATGTTGGCTTCGCTGGCGTGGAAGTCGCTGGCATAGCCGATTACCTGGCCGGGGGTGGTGATGGTCAGCCGCCGGCGCAAGACCGCCAGGGTGTAGTCCCGGCCGGCGATGGTAAACCGGCGGTCGGCCGGGGCCCCGCTCAGGATCGCCCGCCGCAGCTCGCTCAACCAGGGTCCTCGGGGCCAGTTTTCCCGCTGCAGGATTTCACGGCGGAAATGCAGGTGGAAAGGTTCCTCCAGCCGGTAGGCGGCACAGGGAATCTTGTGGTCGACAATGGCGGCCCGGACGGCAAAATGGGGCCGGGTGAGAATGAGGTCGTTCGGTCGGCTGATCTTGGCCACCGGCTGGTCGCGGAAACCGTCCCGGCAGAAAAAGGTGGTGCGGTAGAGCCACCGGGAATGAATTTCGGTGGCTTGCAGTACCAGCGGATAGCTGCCCACCAGGTTCCAGGTGTAGCCGGCCAGCTTGCCGCGCACGTGGTCCAGGAAACCGGCGGGCCCGAAAAGATGAATGGTTTTCGGCCGGCCAAGGACGCAGCGCAGCAGGCGATCGAAGCCGATGAAGTGGTCGATATGGCAGTGAGTGACGAAAACGTAGTCGATCTTCATCAGTTTCCTGGTGGGCAGATTGTTCAGTTCTCCGAGGTCGAAGAGCACGGCCATTTTTTCGTGGCGGATCTGCAGGTAGACCGCCGGATCGGCAAAAGGATCGTTGACCAGATGGGGAAGAAGCTGGATTGTCATGGCCGCCTGGGGGGAAATTGTCTGTTGGCCCGCTGCCCGGGAAAGTTGTCGGGGAAAATTATATACCAGCCTGGCGGGAGCGGCAAGTTTTTTAGGGGTGGCGGCGACAGCAGGGAGGGGAGAGCAAAATTTACGGTCCAGAACAGGGAAAAACCTTAGAGCTGCGGGCTTGTCGCCGCCAAACGCGAAAAAAAAAGCTGTTTTTTCGCCGTCATATCCCTTATAATCAGGTCAATTTTCTTGTTTTACCTCCCAGAGGAAGGAAAAATGGCCTCTTTTTCGCCCTGCTGCCGGCCCGTTGGCATCGGCAGTCTTCCCCACCGCCAGGTTGACGCCGCAGTGGAGCTGATCGGCAAAACCTTGCCGACCATGCCATTCTGGCCCCAGCTGCCCAACCACGGCTACCTGGAAAATATGTATGCCCAGTATGGGGAACAATTTCCCGGCCTGGTCATCGACCGGGAAAAAGAGCAGCTGTACGTTGATTTGGCGGCGGCGGATTTTCCCCGGCAGCTGGAGAAATTCTACGAGCTGGTCATGGCGGGCGACCCGGCCCCGTTTGCCATCAGCGACGCTTATGCCGCCGGCCTGCGGCCGGCCCTGGAGTTCTTCCGCCGGCCGGAAAATGCCGGCCGCCTCAAGCTGATCAAGGGCCAGGTAACCGGGCCGATCAGCTTTGGCCTGACGGTGACCACCGCCGACCGGAAGTCGATCATTTACAATGACACCCTGGCCGAAGTCCTCGTGCAGCAGCTGCTGATGAAGGCCCGCTGGCAGGAGGAGCTTTTCCGGCAGTTTTTTCCCGGACTGCCGACAATGATCTTTTTCGATGAGCCGTACATGGTTTCTTTCGGGACGGCTTTCTGCGCTCTTGCCCGGGAAAGCGTGGTGGCGATGCTCAACGAGGTTTTTGCCGGCCTTGCCGGCCTCAGCGGGGTTCACTGCTGCGGCAACACCGACTGGTCCCTGCTGCTGGCCACCGGCGTTGACGTGCTTAACTTCGATGCTTATGAGTATGTCGACAACCTCTTCCTCTATCGGGATGAGCTGGGGGCCTTTCTCGAACGGGGCGGCTGCCTGGCCTGGGGGATCGTGCCCACCAGCGAAGCCGCCTGGCGGGAGGACGTCGATTCCCTTTGCCGGCGCTTTACCGGCTACCTGGATGAACTGGCTGCCGGCGGCTTCGACCGGGAGCTCCTCCTGGCTCGCAGCTTTATCACCCCGAGCTGTGGCTGTGGTTCCCTGCCGGTGCCCCTGGCGGAGCACATCCTGCAGCTGACCAGTGAACTGGCTGCCCGCATCCGGGACGTGTACGACCTTGGGGATTAGGCTGGCGCCGGTCCCTTGACAGCCCGGTTGTTGATGCCTACTGTTGGAGAAGGACGGCGGCAGCCGCTCCGGTGGCGGCAGGTAATTTATGAAAAAAGTCGAGTATCCCATTATTCCCCCCGTGGATGTTTATGAAACGGCCGGCGAGGTGGTTGTCTGTATCGACCTGCCCGGGGTGGCGAAGTCCCAGGTCGAGGTCAGCGTCGAGGGCAATGTGCTCGAGGTGTGCGGGCGGAAACTTCCCGGCGTCCGGGAAGTGCGCAGTACTTTTGCCCTCCTGGAGAGGGAATACGGTCATTTCAACCTGGCGATAGAATTGCCCGGCCGGCTGGAGCCCCGGGCGGCCAGGGCGGAAATGGAGGCGGGCGTCCTGGTGATCAGGATTCCCCGGCGTCAATGATCATCCACTTGGCCCCGAGGGGCCTGAAAACCTTTTTTCAGTCGCTGCCGGCGGCTGGATTGGCATAATTCTGGAGGCGTATCGGTGAGTGACAGAGAAAAAGAAAACAGACAGGTGAAAGAAAACCATGAACCCGAGGCCGATGCCCCGGATGAACAGGAAAAACGGGAGCAGAATCTCGTTGAACGGGTAGATTCCCGGGAGCCTGAAATGGAGGAAGAGGAGGGGGATGAACTGGTCATTCCCAGCGAACTGCCCCTGCTTCCCATCCGGGACGTGGTTATTTTTCCCTTTATGATCATGCCGCTGTTCGTCGGCCGCGATTCCTCGGTCAAGGCGGTGGACGAAGCCCTGAGCGGCGACCGGCTGATCTTCCTGGCCACCCAGAAAAACGTGGCCGAGGAAAATCCCGGCCCCGATGACATCTACCAGGTGGGCACCATTTCCATGATCATGCGGATGCTGAAACTGCCTGACGGTCGGGTGAAGATCCTCGTCCAGGGGCTGGCCAAGGGGCGGATTCGCCGTTACAGCCAGCTGCAGCCCATGTTCCGGGTGGAGGTGGAAAAGATCGAGGAACCGCCGCTGGGCGAACTGGACCTGGAAATGGAGGCGATGATCCGCACGGTCAAGGAGCGGCTGGAAAAAGTCATCTCCCTGGGGAAATCCATTTCCCCGGAAGTGGCGGTGGTCCTGGAAAACATCAACGATCCCGGACGGTTGGCCGATCTCATCGTTTCCAACCTGGGCCTGAAAGTGGAAGTGGCCCAGGAGTTCATGGAGACCCTGGACCCGCGCAAGCGGCTGCAGCGGATCAACGAGATCCTGGTCAAGGAGATCCAGGTACTGGAGATGCAGGCCAAGATCCAGAACCAGGCCAAGGAGGAGATGACCAAAACCCAGCGGGAATATTTCCTCAAGGAGCAGCTGAACGCCATCCGTTCCGAGCTCGGGGACATCGACGACCGGGCCAAGGAGATCGAGGAGCTGCGGGAGAAGATCAAGAAGTGCCGGATGCCGAAGATCGCCCGCCAGGAGTGCCTGAAGCAGGTGGAGCGCCTGGAAAGGATGCATCCCGACGCCGCCGAGGCCAATATCATTCGTACCTACCTCGACTGGATGACGGATCTGCCCTGGCACAAGAAAACCCGCGACAATCTCGATCTCAAGCAGGCCCGCCGGATTCTCGAAGAGGATCATTACGGCCTGAAAAAGATCAAGGACCGGATTATCGAGTACCTGGCCGTCTGCAAGCTGAAAAACAAGATGCGCGGGCCGATTCTCTGCTTCGTCGGCCCGCCGGGGGTGGGGAAAACCTCCCTGGGCAAGTCGATCGCCCGGGCCCTGGGGCGGAAGTTCGTGCGCCTGTCGCTGGGGGGCATGAAGGACGAGGCCGAGATCCGCGGCCACCGGCGCACCTACGTCGGCGCCCTTCCCGGGCGGATAATCCAGGGCATCAAGCAGGCGGGGACCAAGAACCCGGTGTTCATGATGGACGAGATCGACAAGATTGGTTCCGATTTCCGCGGCGATCCCTCGTCGGCGCTGCTGGAGGTCCTGGACCCCGAGCAGAATGCCGAATTCAGCGACCACTATCTCAACGTGCCTTACGACCTTTCCAACGTGATGTTCATCACCACCGCCAACCTGCTGGATCCCATCCCCGCCGCCCTGCGGGACCGGATGGAGGTCATCGAGTTGTCCGGTTATACCGACGAGGAGAAGCTGCACATCGCCAAGCGCTACCTGCTGCCGCGGCAGCTGGAGGAAAACGGCATCAGTGAAAAATACCTGTCGATTTCCGACCAGACCATCCTCCAGGTAATCGCCCGCTACACCAAGGAGTCGGGGGTGCGCAACCTGGAGCGGCAGCTGGGCAGCATCTGCCGGAAAATCGCCTGCAAGGTGGCCGAGGACCCGGATGTGGGCTTGACCCGGGTGACAGTGGCCAACCTGCACAAGTTCCTGGGCCCGCCCCAGTACCTGCCGGAAAGCAACCGGGAGGAAAACCAGGTGGGAGTGGCCACCGGCCTGGCTTGGACCCCTTACGGCGGCGAGGTGCTGCAGGTGGAGACCATGGTGATGCCGGGCAAGGGCAACCTGATGCTCACCGGCCAGCTGGGCGACGTGATGAAAGAGTCGGCCCAGGCGGCTCTCAGCTACATCCGTTCCCGGGCGGCCAAACTGGGGGTGGATCCCGAGGTTTTCAAGAGCAGGGATATCCACATCCATGTGCCGGCCGGGGCGATTCCCAAGGACGGTCCTTCCGCCGGGGTCACCATGCTGACCTCCCTGGTTTCGGCGCTGACCGAGGTGCCTGCCTCCCGCCTGGTGGCCATGACCGGCGAGATAACCCTCACCGGCCGGGTAATGCCCATCGGCGGCCTGAAAGAGAAGGTGCTGGCCGCGGTGCGCTACGGAGCGCAGACGGTTCTCTACCCGGCCGACAACCAGAAGGACCTGGTGGATATTCCCCGCAATATCCAGAAAAAGGTTTCCCTGGTGCCGGTGCGGCACGTGGACGAGGTGCTGTCCCTGGCCCTGGTGAAGAAGCCGCGCCGCCGGCGCCGCCGGACAGCCGCCAAAACCGCCGGCGGCAAATAGCCGCCGCGGGCGGGCGACCGGATGATGGCCGGCGAACGGACAGTCGGGGAGGTGGGCGAACTGGCGCTTTTGCAGCGCCTGCGCGACCGGCTGCACCGGTGGCAGCCGACCGAACCGGGCTGCCTGGGCATCGGCGATGATGCCGCCGTGATCCCGGCCGCCGGTGATGACCAGCTGGTGGTGACCACCGACATGCTGGTGGCCGGTACCCATTTCCGTCCCGGGGAAATTGTCCCCGCCGATCTCGGGCACAAATCACTGGCGATCAACTTGAGCGACCTGGCGGCCATGGGCGCCGTGCCGGCCTGTTTTTTCCTGGCCCTCGGTCTGCCGCCGTCCCTGCCCCTTGCCTGGCTGGACGAGTTCTGGGAGGGCATGTTTTCCTTGGCGGCCGCCGCCGATGTCCGCCTGCTGGGCGGCGACACGGTCAGGTCAGCGGCCATCGTGGTGGCGGTGACCCTGCATGGTTGTACCCGGGGAGCGGCGGCGGTCTGCCGGACGGGCGGCCGTCCCGGGGATCGGCTCTATGTTTCCGGCACCCTGGGTGACAGCGCCCTCGGCCTGGAGATCATCACCAGGCGGCACGGCGGCCAGCCGTTCGACGAGCGGTTGACCATGCCGGCGGCCGCCCTGGAAGACAGTGAGGATGCTGCTTTCCTGGTCAGGCGCCATTGCCGTCCTGAACCCCGGCTGGCCCTGGGGCGCTGGCTGGCGGAGAACCGGGTGGCTTCGGCCATGCTCGATCTCAGCGACGGCCTGTTGATCGACCTTGACCGTTTGCTGACCGCTGGCGGGCCGGAACTGGGGGCGGAACTGGAGCTGGCACGGCTGCCCCTTTCCGCCGCCTACCGGCACCTGCGGCAGCCCGAGTGGCCGGTGGCCGGCTGTCTGCCGGCCCTGGTCGGGGGGGAGGATTACGAGCTCCTGTTTGCCGTGCCGCCCGCCCGGGAGCCGGTGCTGGCGGCGGCTTCATCCCGGTGGGGAGTTCAAGTGAGCCGGATTGGTGTTCTGACCGCCGAACCGGGTATCCGTCTGCGGCTGGCCGACGGCCGCTGCCGGCCGGCGGCCGGCCTGAGCGGTTTTGAGCATTTTTCCTGAAACCGGCCGCCGCCGCTGCCGGCCGGCATTCTTTGAGCACGGAGATAGGGCATGAAACAGTACCTCGCGGATCTGCGGGAACATGACCAGGTGGCCACCGTGGTGCAGGTGGTGCGTAAAAGCGTCGCCCGTTCGCGCAAGGACAAGGAGTACATCACCCTGAAAATCAGGGACAAGTCCGCCGAAATGACGGCCCACATCTGGGACAACGTCGCCGCCTACCGGGATCTTTTCGCCGAGAATGACTATGTTTTCCTGCGGGGCCGCGTGGTTTCCTACCAGGGCAACCTGCAGGTGAACGTGGCTTCCCTGGAACCGTTTACCGGTGCCGTGGATCCCCGTGATTTCCTGCCCCAGACGGGGGAGAATGTTGCCAACCTGCAGCTGGAGCTGCAGGCGGCGGTCGCCGAGGTGAAAGACAAGTGGCTGAGCCGCCTGCTGCACCGTTTTTTCGCCAAGGATGAGGAATTCTACCGGCGCTTCTGCCTGGCGCCGGCGGCCAAGGCGATGCATCATGCCTACCTGGGCGGTCTGCTGGAACACACGGTCGGCGTTGTGCGCCTGGCCCAGCGGGTGGGCGGCCTCTACCCCCAGCTGGACCAGGATCTGCTGGTGACCGGGGCCCTGCTGCACGATGTCGGCAAGGTCGAAGAACTGAGCTATGACCTGGCCATCGACTACACCCCCCGCGGCCGGCTTCTCGGCCATATCGTCATCGGGGCCGAAATGGTCCGGCAGCAGGCGGCCCGGATCAGCGGCTTTCCCGAGCATCAGCTCCTGCTGGTGGAACATCTGCTGCTCAGCCATCACGGCGACTACCAGTGGGGATCGCCGAAGCGGCCGAAAACCCTCGAAGCCTTCGTGCTCCACTATCTCGACGACCTGGACGCCAAAATCAATACCATTACCGGCTTCTGCCGGGCTTCCCGGCAGGAAGGAACTCTGTGGAGTGATTACAACCGGGTGCTGGAACGTTTTTTCCTGGTGAACAGCGACCTGCTGGCGGCGGCCGGGGAAGTCCCCGAGGGCGGGGAGGCGTCCCCGGCGGCCAAGCCGGATGACGACAGACTTCCCGGCTCCCAACCCCTCTTTTGAGCGGCGGCGGTTGCCGGCAGCCGGCCCCCGCAACCGACGACGGCTGAATTTTTCCCGGAAAATCTCCGTCCCTACTTGACAACGGCCTGTTTCTCTGTTCTCATTTTTATAAGTACGAGTTAGTGACGGCGAGTCCGACTTTGCCAGGCGGGGGGATAAAATCCCCATAATGGGTGGCGGCCGCCCGTCGGCGACCATGGGTTTAAACTCGAGCTACAGTTGACAGGCGGCGAGGGAGGAGGTGATAGCGGCAGCCCGGAAACCGGGCGAGAGAGATGTTCTTTATTCTTGCAACCGATGATGACTGAAGGGGGTAAAAATGCCGGAAAGTGTTTACAAAGTAATCGAACTCGTGGGGACCAGCACCGAATCGTGGGAAGACGCCATCAAGACCATTGTCAGCAAGGCTTCCGAAACCCTGCATGACCTGCGGGTTGCCGAAGTGACCCAGATGGATGTCAAAATCGAGGATGGCCAGGTGGAAGCCTACCGGGTAAAAGTGAAACTGTCTTTCAAGTATCGTGACTAGGTAGATTTTAGTTGTTGACGGGAAAAGCGGGGTTCAACCCCCGCTTTTTTTGTTGTTCCGGCCTGGACGGAAAAAGATTATCTACCTTGACAAATGGGGGGGGCGTTGTTATTTTAGCGGTGTTGGCACTGTCGGTAGATGAGTGCTAAAATTTCGGGTGGTGGAAAAATGGAAAGTCTGAACGCGAGGCATCAGAAAATCCTGGCCGCGATTGTGCAGGGTTATATAAGGTCGGCCGAACCGATCGGCTCCCGCACCATTGCCCGCAGTTCGGCTTTTGACCTGAGCCCGGCAACGATTCGCAACGTCATGGCCGATTTGGAAGATCTGGGGCTGCTGTGTCAGCCGCATACCTCCGCCGGCCGCATACCCACCGACCTCGGTTTCCGTTATTACGTCGACCATCTTCTGCAGATGGAGCAGCTGTCGACCGAGGTTCGGAAAAGAATCAGGGAGGCCTGCGTCCAGAACCGGGGCCAGGTGGAAGAGATTCTCAAGAGCGGGATCACGGTTTTATCGCAGCTGGCGCCTTATGTCAGTGTCGTCAGTCTGCCTCACTTCAACCAGACGGTGCTGAAGCATATCCGCTTCGTGCGCCTCAACGACCACCAGGTGATGGCGGTGATCGTTTCCGATGCGGGTCTGGTGCAGAATATCCTTTTTGAGGTGGAACAGCAATACAATCAGGACGAGCTGAACCGGTTTTCCAACTACCTGAACAGCATCATTGACGGCCTGACCCTGGAAGGGGCGCGTTTGAAGCTGCTGGAGCAGATGCAGGCCGACAAGGCCGCTTATGATTCCCTCTGGGAAAAGGTGCTGGTGCTGGGCCAGAAAGTTTTTGCCCAGGGGGTGGGCGATGATTCCGACGTGATGATCGACGGCAAGCTCAACATCCTGGAACATCCCGAGTTTGCCGATTTTGAGCGGATGAAGCAGATTTTCCGGGCCTTCGAGGAGAAAAATACCATTGTCAAACTGCTGGAGGAGGCCCAGCTGGGAGAACCGCTGCAGATTTTTATCGGGGCGGAGAACCCCTGCGAAGACATGCGCTGCTGCTCGGTGATTATGGCCGGCTATGGCGGCGAGGGCCAGCCGGGCGGGCAGATCGGGGTTATCGGCCCCACGAGAATGGAGTATTCCCGGATCATCCCCCTGGTGCGATATACCGCTGACGTCATCAATCAGCTGATCAGCGAAACTTGAAAAAAATAATGGAAAGGACTGTGACTTTATGGTGATGATCCCGGTCAATGGCAAGGTGTCAGAACCACAGGAGAGCGTGGAAGGTGATGGCATGAAAAAGAAAAACCAGACGAAAGAATCCCCGGCGCCAGCCGGCAAAAATAAAAACAAGGCTGCTGCAAACGTCAAAAAGCAGGAAAAGGCGGAGGAGGTTTCCCTGACGGCCCTGCTCGAGGAAAAGGAAGCGTTGCAGCAGGAAGTGGAGAAGCTCCGCCGGGAGAACCAGCAGCTGCAGGAGCAGGTGCTGCGGGTGCGGGCCGAGGCGGAGAATTTCCGCAAAAGAATTCAGCGGGAGAAGGAAGATTTTGCCCGCTACGCCAAGGAAGAGTTTATTCGGGAGATCCTGCCGGTCAAGGACAACCTGGAACGGGCCCTTGAGCATGGCGAGGCCTGCGACAGCCAGGCCATCCTCAAGGGAGTGCACATGGTCCTCGACCAGTTCGGCAGCATTTTTGAAAAAATGGGGGTCTGCTGTTTCGACAGCCTCGGCAAGCCCTTTGACCCCAATTTCCACGAGGCCATGATGCAGCAGGAAACGGATGAGTACGATGACAACACCGTGATTGCCGAGCACCAGAAAGGCTACCTCTATCAGGACCGGCTGCTGCGGCCGGCCATGGTGACGGTGGCCAAGGCCAAGGGCGGCCGGGAGGAGGCCGGACCGCCGCCAAGAAAATAAGCGGCTGCAAGCGGCACACCAATAAAGAGTGAATATAAAAAATAAAAAAAAAGAAAACTAAATCAGCTTGCTGGCAGTAGGGTCGGCAGCCTGAAAATACAAGGAGGCTCCAATGGGAAAAATAATCGGAATAGATCTGGGAACGACCAATTCATGTGTCAGTGTCATGGAAGGCACCGAGGCCAAGGTAATTACCAACGCCGAGGGGGGCAGGACGACGCCGTCGATGGTGGCTTTCACCGATACCGGTGAACGGCTGGTGGGACAGCTGGCCAAGCGCCAGGCGGTTACCAACCCCGACAACACCATCTTTGCCGTCAAGCGGCTGATCGGACGCAAGTACGACGCTCCCGAAGTGCAGCAGATGATGCAGAAGGTGTCCTACAAGATCGTCAAGGCCAAGAACGGCGATGCCTGGGTCAAGATTCGGGACAAGGAGTACAGCCCGGCGGAAATTTCCGCTATGATTCTGCAGAAGATGAAGCAGACGGCCGAGGACTACCTCGGGGAGTCGGTGACCGACGCGGTCATCACGGTGCCGGCCTATTTCAATGACAGCCAGCGGCAGGCCACCAAGGATGCCGGCAAGATTGCCGGGCTGAACGTCATGCGGATCATCAACGAGCCGACCGCCGCCTCCCTGGCCTACGGCGAGGACAAGAAGGCGGAGGGGAAGATTGCCGTTTTCGATCTCGGCGGCGGCACCTTCGATATCTCGATCCTCGAACTTGGCGACGGGGTTTTTGAAGTCAAGTCGACCAACGGCGACACTTTCCTCGGCGGCGAGGACTTTGACGAGCGGATTATCGACCATATCGCCGAAGAGTTCCGCAAGGCCGAAGGCATCGATCTGCGCAAAGACAAGATGGCCCTCCAGGGCCAAGTGCGAGTTGTCGAGCACCATGGAGACCGACATCAACCTGCCGTTCATTACCGCCGACGCCAGCGGGCCGAAGCACCTCAACATGAAGTTGACCCGGGCGACGCTGGAAAGCCTGGTGAGCGACCTGGTGGAACGGGTGGTGGAACCCTGCCGGCAGGCGATGAAGGATGCCGGGGTGACCACGGCGGATATCAGCGAGGTTATCCTGGTGGGCGGTATGACGCGGATGCCGCGCATCCAGGAGAAGGTGAAGGAAATCTTCGGCAAGGAGCCCAACAAGGGGGTCAACCCCGACGAGGTGGTGGCCATCGGGGCGGCCATCCAGGGCGGCGTCCTCACCGGCGACGTCAAGGATGTGCTCCTGCTCGACGTTACCCCGCTTTCCCTGGGCATCGAAACCCTGGGCGGGGTCTGCACCAAGCTGATCGAGAAGAATACCACTATCCCGACCAAGAAGAGCCAGATCTTCACCACTGCGGCCGACAACCAGACGGCGGTCAGCATTCACGTGCTCCAGGGCGAGCGGGAGATGGCGGCCGACAACAAGACGCTGGCCAAGTTCGACCTGGTGGGCATTCCCCCGGCGCCGCGCGGAGTGCCGCAGATCGAGGTGACTTTCGACATCGACGCCAACGGCATCGTCCATGTATCCGCCAAGGACAAGGCCACCGGCAAGGAGCAGTCCATCGAGATCAAGGCTTCCAGCGGTCTGACCGAGGAGGAAGTCGAAAAAATGATCAAGGAAGCCGAGGCCCATGCCGAAGAGGACCGCAAGAAGAGGGAGCTGATCGACCTGCGCAACCAGGCCGATACCCTGGTGTACAGCACCGAGAAATCGCTCAAGGAGATGGGCGACAGCATCTCGCCGGCGGACCGCGGCAACATCGAGTCGGCCCTGAACCAGCTCAAGTCGGTGAAGGACGGCAATGATGCTCAGGCCATCCAGGCGGCGATGGATTCCCTGACCCAGGCCTCCCACAAGCTGGCGGAAGCCATGTACGCCAAGTCGGCCGGCGGCGGCGAGGGTCAGCAGCAGGCGGCCGGCGGCGGGGCTGCCGACGCCGGCGGTGACGAGGAGGTCGTCGACGCTGATTTCGAAGAAGTGGATGACGACAAAAAGTAAATTGTCGGCAAATTGATGACGACCACGGAAGGCGGCTTTTGCCAACAGCCGCTTTCCGTGGTCCTCTGCTTTTAATCCGGCGATTCCCGCGGCGGGTTTTTTGAACTGAGGGGGCAGACGTTGAAGCGTGATTACTACGAAGTGCTGCAGATCCACCGGAATGCTTCGGAACTGGAGATAAAAAAGGCCTACCGCAAGCTGGCTTTCGCCTATCATCCGGACAAAAATCCCGGCGACAAGGAAGCCGAGGAGAAGTTCAAGGAAGTTACCGAGGCCTACGAGGTGCTGTCCGATTCCCAGAAGCGGGCGGCCTACGACCAGTTTGGCCACGCCGGGGTCAACGGCAACGGTTCCGGTTTCAGCGGCGGCTTCGATGGCGCCGCCGGCTTCGGCAATTTCGGCGACATCTTCAGCGACCTGTTCGGCGAGGTTTTCGGCGCCGGCGCCGGCCGGGCCCGCGGTGCCGGCCGCAGCGGCGAAAACCTGCGCTACACCCTGGACATCGAATTCGAAGAGGCGGTTTTCGGCACCGAGGCTAAGATCCGGGTGCCGCGGCAGGTGCCCTGCGAGGTTTGCGGCGGTACCGGGGTCGAGGGCGGCGGGGAGCCGGAAACCTGCCAGACCTGCCACGGCCGGGGCCAGGTGCGTTTCCAGCAGGGCTTTTTCAGCGTCAATCAGACCTGTCCCACCTGCCACGGAGACGGCACGGTTATCCGCAATCCCTGTCCCAACTGCCGGGGTACCGGCCGGGTGACCGGCGAAAAGAACATCTCCGTCAAGATTCCCGCCGGCGTCGAAACCGGTACCCGCCTGAAACTGATGGGCGAGGGCAGCAGCGGCATCAAGGGCGGCCGCCCCGGCGATCTTTACGTGGTGATCAATGTCAAGGAGCACCCGATTTTTGTCCGCGAGGACAATGACATCATCTGCCGGGTGCCCATCAGTTTCACCCAAGCGGCCCTGGGGGCGGAGATCGAGGTGCCCACCCTCGACGGCAAGGAAAAGATCAGGATTGCCCCCGGCACCCAGTCGGGACAGCTCTACCACCTGAAAGGCAAGGGAGTGCCCCGCCTGCAGGGCTACGGCCGCGGCGACCAGATCATCCAGATCGTCGTTGAAACCCCCACCAACCTGACTGCCAGGCAGAAAGAGCTGCTGGCCGAGTTTGCCTTGGAGAGCGGCGAGGAAACCCAGCCCCAGCACAAGGGCTTTTTTGACAAGGTGAAAGAGCTTTTCGGCTGACCGCTTCCCATGGATGAATTTATTCTCAGGATTCCCGCCTCCACCTCCAACCTGGGTTCCGGGTTTGATGCTTTCGGCCTGGCTCTGCCCCTCTACCTGACCATCAAGGCTCGTCGTCTGGCCGCCGGCCGCGACGAGTTTTCTTTTGCCGGCGAAGTGCCGTCCGGCGCCGTGGACGGCAACAACGGGGACAACCTTTTCTGTCGCACCTTCCGGCGGGGGCTGGCCGTTTTCGGGGCCGGCGGGCAGCGGCCGGGCTACCGTTTTGAAATTTACAATGCCATTCCCCTGCAACGGGGTCTGGGCAGCAGCGGCGCCTGTGTTGTCGGTGCTCTGCTGGCTGCTTTATTGGTCGGCGGTCGACTGACGGTTACCGATGAACAACTGCTGGCCTTGGCCCGGGAGATCGAAGGGCACGCGGACAACGTGACCCCGGCGCTGCACGGCGGTTTTACCATTTCCCTGGCGGCGGGGGAGGAGTTTTACAGCCGCCACTATCCGGTGCTGCCGGCCCTGCAGGTGCTGGTGGTGATTCCCGAACTCCGGTTGGCGACGGCTGAATCCCGCCGGGTGCTACCAAAAACGGTGCCTCTGGCGGCGGCCGGGGAAAATGTCGCTCGGGCCGCCCTGCTGGTCACCGCCCTGCTGCTGGGAGACCTGACGGTCCTGCGGCCGGCGGTGGGCGACCGCCTGCACCAGCCCTACCGGGAAAAGCTGCTGCCCTACCTGGCGCCGCTGACGGCGTTAAGCTACGAGCACGGGTCGCTGGCCACCTTCCTCAGCGGTTCCGGCTCGGCATTGATCTGCCTGCTCCAGGGAGATGGCCGGCAGCTGGGGACCCGGCTCTGCCAGGCCTTGAAGACCGACTTTGCCCTGGAAGCCGCCTACCGGCTGTTGACGCCGGCCAACGACGGCGCCCTTGTGGGTACTCCCGCCGGCGGTGAAGTTCCCTGGCGGGAGGCCCGGGACTGGCTGGCCGGCCAGGGCTGGCGGGCGTAGATGTGTACCATCCTCCTGGCTTACCGGGTTAACCGGCGATGGCCGGTAATTATCGGCAACAACCGGGACGAGTTTTACGATCGGCCGGCGGTGCCGCCCCGGGTTTTTGCCGCCGAAGCCGGCGGGGAGCGCTGGCTGGCCCCCATCGACCTGGCGGCCGGGGGCAGCTGGTGGGCCTGCAACCGGCATGGGCTGCTGGTCTGCCTGACCAACCGCTGGCACGGGGAACTGCGGGAGGTCGGCCTGGTTTCCCGGGGGCAGCTGGTGCGCGAGCTGGTTCGCTGTGCTGACCCGGCGGCCGCCCGGCGGCAGCTGGCGGCCACCAGCCTGGCGGCTTTCAGCCCGTTCAACTTATTAGTGGCCGGCAAGGCCGAGGCCTTCCTGTTCAGCAACTACCCGGAACCGCTTGAACTGCCCCTGGCCCCCGGCTTTCATTTCCTGGGCAACGGTCCCCTGCGCCGGGACGATTCCCTGAAGGCCAGGATGGCGGCCCGGGAATTTGCCGCCCTGGAGAACCGGCGGGTCAAGGAGAAAAGAGAGATCCTGGCCGCCTTTGCCCGTCTTCTCCGCCTGTCCCTGCCCCAGGAATGGATACCGCCCCAGGGTTTCAACGTTTCCCTCGACGGCTACGGCACCACCTCCTCCACCCTGTTGGCTCTCGGCGACGGGCCGGCGGCGGCCGCCCTGAACCTGGCCTATGCCACCGGCAATCCCCTGCGGGTGCCCTTCCGTGATTACAGCCCTCTGGGAAGACTGCTTTTTTGAGCAAAATTCTTGCATTTTCCGCCAGGATTACCTATAAGAATAGGTCTTTTATCTTTTATCCGGGAAATGGTTGCCGACCGGCCGGCGGCCGGGGCAAATATTCTGCAGGCAGGTGTGAGATCAGATGCTGAGACAAATGCGGCGCAATGCCAAATCGTGGGTGGTCAAGGTAGTTTTTTTCGTCATTATCGTGGTGTTTTCCTTTTGGGGCATCGGCAGCATGACGGCCAACAAGCGGAACGTCATCGCCACGGTCAACGGAACGACCATCAGCTTCAACGAGTACAACGATGCCTATGACCGCCTCGTGCAGCGTTACCAGCGGCAGTTCAAGGACAGCTTCAACGCCGAGATGGCCAAGCAGCTCAAGCTGAAGGAACAGGCCCTGAACAGCCTCATCGACCGCCAGCTGCTGCTGGGCTTTGCCCGGCGGTACAAGCTGTCGGTTACCGATGCCGAGCTGCGCCAGCGGATTGCCACCATGGCGGCTTTTCAGCGCCATGGGACCTTTGACCAGGAACTTTACCGCCGGCTGCTGAGCTACAACCGGATGACGCCGGCTGAATTCGAGGACAGCCTGCGCGACGACCTGCTGCTGGACAAGGTCAGCAAGATAATCGGCAGCGGCGCCAAGACCACCGACGCCGAGATCGACGGCCAGCTGGCCCAGCGCTGGGAAAAGATTTCCCTGAAACTGGCCAAGTTCGACCCTCGGCGGTTCACGGACGAGATTTCCCTTAATGACGTTGATCTGCCGGCCTATTTCCAGGCCCACCGGGAAAAATTCCGGGTGCCGGAAAAAAGGCAGGCGGTGGTGATCAGAGTGCCGGCCGCTGAGGTGCGTAAGGAAATCAAGATCGACGAGGCGCAGCTCAAGAGCTATTACGATGACCATGTCGGCGATTACGTGGTGCCGGAAAGAGTGAAGGCCCGCCACATTCTTTTCAAGGTCGAGGGCAAGGCGCCGGCCAGCGCCTGGGAGGAGGCCCGGAAAAAGGCGCTCGAAGTGATTGCCAAGCTTGATCAGGGCCGTGATTTTGCCGCCCTGGCCAAGGAATATTCCCAGGGACCCAGTGCTCCCCGGGGAGGGGAACTGGGCTGGTTCAGCCGCGGCCGGATGGTCAAGTCATTCGAGGATGCCGCCTTCGCCCTGAAGCCGGGCAGCTATACCCGGGAGCCGGTGCGCACCCAGTTCGGCTACCACGTCATCCTGGTGGAAAAGCATGAAAAAGCCCGTACCAAAAGCTTTGCCGAAGTCAAGGAAGATATTCGCCGCCAGCTGGTCAATGAACAGCTGCCCGAGGTGACCAAAGAGAAACTGGCGGCGCTGAAGACCAAGCTGGCCAAGGTCAAGGCGGCTGATTTCGCCGCCCGGGCCCGGGAGCTCGGGCTGAAGGTCATCGATACCGGACTGTTCGCCAAGAAGGATAATCTTGCCGCCCTGAACAACAACCCGGCGGTCAACCAGCGGATTTTTGCCACCGGGGCCGGCCAGCTGGGCGAGGTTGTCGATCCCCAGCGGGACAACTACCTGTTCATGGTGCTCAAGGTGGAGAAGAGCTACCTGCCCGAGTATCAGCAGGTAAAAAAAGAGGTTGAACAGGCCTACCGGCTGGAAAAAGCCCGGGAGCTGGTCAAAGAGAAAGCGGCCGCCATGCTCAAGCAGCTGCTGGCGGCCAAGGAACCCGACCTGGCCAGGCTGGCGCCCGACTTCAAGGCCGAAGTGCTGGCAACGCCGCTTTTCGCCCGCGGCAGCGGCTTCGTGCCCAAAATCGGTTTTGACAAGCAGATCAGCAACCAGGTTTTTGCCCTCGACCAGGAGCATCCGCTTTATCCACAGCCGCTGACTTACCAGGATTTGGTTTTCCTGGTGCAGCTGCAAGAGAAAAAACTGGATTTGCCCCAAGGGGCGGATGTCAAGCAGCTCAGGGACAACCTGCGGCGGGAACTGCTGAATTACCGGCGCTACCAGGCAATCAATGACCTGCGGCAGCATTTGCGCCAGCAGGCCGAAATCACCGTCTCGCCGCGGTTCACCGGGGAATAAAAAAAAGGAAAACCGGCAGATATTCTATTGACATGGCGGTTATTGTGTGTTAAAAACCCCATTCGTTCGCTAGGTAGACCTCTGTGGGGCTGTAGCTCAGCTGGGAGAGCGCATGACTGGCAGTCATGAGGTCGACGGTTCGATCCCGTTCAGCTCCACCATTTCAGCGGCAACGGGCCCCAGGGTCCGAAAAAAGTTACGGCTTGCCGGCCGTAGCTTTTTTCTTTGGTTGACAGCGACAAAATTAATGTTTATACTAATCTTAAGAAATTGGTAAAGTATTGTTTGCTTTGACCGATAACTTCATTAAGAAGGGTTTTTGAGTCAAAGCAAAGCTAAGGAGGTGAGATCTGATGAAAATTGTCAAGTCAGATCGGGAAATTGACAGTATCGAGGTTG
>JAFDMG010000001.1 GCA_019306045.1 Deltaproteobacteria bacterium
TCGGCGGGCGTGACGTCAAAAGCCGGGTTGCGCACCGGCACCCCGGCCGGCACCGTCGGCTGCCCGGCCAGGCCGGTCACCTCGGCCGGCGCCCGCTCCTCGATGGGAATTTCCGCCCCGGTCGCCAGGCTGAAATCAACGGTCGACAGCGGCGCCGCCACGTAGAAAGGCACCCCGTGGGCCCGGGCCAGCAGGGCCACCCCGTAGGTGCCGATCTTGTTGGCCGTGTCGCCGTTGGCGGCAACCCGGTCCGCCCCGACGACCACCAGGTCGATCTCCCCCCGTCCCATAATGTAAGCCGCCATGTTGTCGGTGATGACGGTCACCGGGATGTTATCCCGCTGCAGCTCCCAGGCGGTCAGCCGGGCTCCCTGCAGCAGCGGCCGGGTTTCGTCGGCAAAAACCATTTTCACCTTGCCGGCGGCATGGGCGGCCCGCACCACCCCCAGGGCGGTGCCGTAGCCGGCACAGGCCAGGGCGCCGGCGTTGCAGTGGGTGAGAATGCTGGCCGCCGCCGGAACGACCCCGGCCCCGTGGGCACCAAGCCTTTCGTTGGTTTCCACGTCTTCCCGCTGGATCGCCAGCGCCAGTTCCACCAACCGTCGGACGATCTCCTCCCCGGCGGCGCCCGCCGCCCGGGCGGCCTCCCACTTCCGGCGCATTTTCTCCAGCGCCCAGAAGAGATTGACTGCCGTCGGCCGGGTGGCGGCCAGCGTCCGGCAGACCTGGGCAAAACCGGCTTCATCCAGCGGCTGGCCGGCCTGCAGCCGGTTTTGCATCCCCAGGGCCACCCCCATGGCGGCGGCCACGCCGATGGCTGGCGCCCCGCGAATGACCATGGTTTTGATCGCCCGGGCAACGTCGTCATAATCCCGGCAGGTAAGATAGACTTCGGCCGCCGGCAGGCGGGTCTGGTCCAGCATAACCACGCCGTCCTCTTGCCAGGCAATGGTGGCAAAGGACATTACTCGATTACCTGCGGTACCTGGAAAAAGGATTCCTGGCGTTCGGGGGCGTTGGCCAGGCTCTCGTCGGGGGTAAAAGACCGGCCGGGAACATCTTCCCGCATCGGGGTGCCGGTCCGGGTGATGTGTGCCGTCGGCTCGATGCCGGCGGTGTCGATCTCGTTCAGCTTTTCCACATAAGCCAGGATGGCGTCCAACTGGCTGCCGTAGCTCGCCAGCTCTTCCTCATCCATGGCAATCCGGGCCAGCCGGGCCACGTGGGCCACCTGCTCCAGGTCGATTTTTTTGCCGCTCATGGGATTTCCTTTCCGCTGCTGGTTGATTCGGCCGCCTATCATAGCCAAAAGGGGGCCGGGCGTCAACCATGGCCATGAAAAAAGGCGGCCTCACGCGGCCGCCCTTGTTGACAAAGCGCCAAAAACGGGCCTTTTACATGATCATGGTCTTGATGGAAAACTGGGCCAGATCCCAGAGGTAGGAAGGCAGGATGCCCATCTGCAGCACGCCGAGGGCGGCCAGCACCAGGCCGACGACGATCGCCGGCGAAGCCTTGGGCATCACCACTTCCTCCTCGGCTTCCTGGAAATACATCACCACCGTCACCCGCAGGTAGTAGTAAAGGGAGATGACGCTGTTGATCACCCCAAAAATGGCCAGCCAGACAAAGCCGCTCTTGATGGCCGAGCTGAAAAGGTAGAATTTGCCCATGAAACCGGAAGCCGGGGGAATGCCGGCCATCGAGAACATGAAAACCGCCATTGCCAGCCCCATGCCCGGGTACTTGAAGCCGAGGCCGGCAAAATCCTTCAGCTCGGTATACTCGCCGCCGTCCTTTTTCGCCAGCAGGGCAATGACTCCGAAAGCCCCGAGGTTGGTGAAAGCATAGCTCAACAGGTAAAAGAGAATCGCCGCCTGCCCCATCTTGGTGCCGGCGACAAAGCCGACCAGCAGGTAGCCGGCATGGGCGATGCTCGAATAGGCCAGCATCCGCTTGATGTTGGTCTGGGACAGGGCCACGACGTTGCCGATGGTCATGGTCAGGAAGGCCGCCAGCCACATGATGGCCGTCCAGTCTACCTGCAGGTGCCCCAAGGCAATGAAAAACACCCGCATGAACGCGGCGAACGCGGCCGCCTTGACGCCGGTGGCCATGAAGCCGGTAACCACCGTCGGCGCCCCCTCGTAAACATCAGGGGTCCACATGTGAAAAGGAAACATGGCCATCTTGAAACCAAAGCCGACCGTCATCAGGGCGACGCCGCCGAGCAACAGGCGGCTGTGGATGACTTCCGGGTGGGCGGTGAGGAAAGCACCGATCTTGACCACGTCCATGGTCCCGGTAGCCCCGTAAAGCAGGGCGAAGCCGAAGAGCAGAAAACCGGAGGCAAAGGCCCCCAAGAGGAAATACTTCAATGCCGACTCAATGGATTTGGCGTCGGTGGAACGGAAGCCCGCCAGGACGTAAATGGAGATGGACATGGTTTCCAGGGCCAGGAAAAGCAGCAGCAGGTTGCCGGCCGCGCCCATGAACATCATGCCGACGGCGGCAAAAAGCAGCAGGCAGTAGTACTCACCGCTGTCCAGGGCCGGGCAGGAACGCTGGTAATTGATTGAAGAAAGGACGGTCAGCAGGGCAACCACGCAGATAATCACGGAGATGAAGGAGGAAAAACCGTCGGCAAGCACCATGCCGCTGTAGGCCGATTCCCGCATCCCGATGGTCAACAGAGCGCTGAACAGGGCGGCCACGACCCCGACCACGGCGATGAGACCGTTGGCGGCCGAAGTCTTTCCTGCCTCCCGGTCGGCAAAAACGTCCACCAGCAGCACCGTCAAAGCTGTCAGGGACAGGATCAACTGAGGCAAGATTGCTTTTACGTTCAGAGCCGGGACGACAAATTCCAGCATCTCCATCACATTCCTCCACAAAATAATAACAACAGGGGATTATCTGAATCTATAATTTTCCTGACGACAATGCTATTCCACCACCGCGGACGACCCGGCGGCCGGCGTTGCCGTCACCGCGGCAATCTTTTCTCCCAGGCTCTGCTGCCGCTGCTGGGCGTACATCTCATAGCGGCTGTTGAAATCCTTGATGAAATGGCTCACCGAAGCATCCATCTTGCGCAGGAACATACCGGGGAAAAAGCCCATGACGAACACCAGCACCGCCAGCGGCAGTAGGGTGATAATTTCACGGACATTGAGATCCTTCAACTTTTCATTCTCCGGCTTGTCCAGGGGGCAGAACATGACCCGCTGGTACATCCACAGCATGTACACGGCCCCAAAGATGGCCCCGGAGGCGGCAAAGACGGCGAAGACCGGGTAGGCCCGGAAAGCCCCCACCAGGATCATGAATTCCCCGACGAAACCGTTGGTTCCCGGCACCGCCACCGAGGAAAGGGTGGCAATCATGAAAAAGGTGGCGAAAACCGGCATCACCTTGGCAATGCCGCCGAAGTCCTTGATCATCCGCGTGTGCCGGCGCTCATAGATCATGCCGACGATGAGAAAGAGGGCGCCGGTGCTGATCCCGTGGTTGAGCATCTGGTAAATGCCGCCCTCAATGCCCTGCATGTTGAGGGCAAAAAGGCCGAGCATGACGTAGCCCAGGTGGCTGACACTGGAATAAGCCACCAGCTTTTTCATGTCGGGTTGTACCATGGCCACCAGGGCGCCGTAGATGATGCCGATCACCGACAGGGTGGCAATCACCGGCATGTACTGGTGGGTGGCATAAGGGAAGAGCGGCATGGCAAAGCGCAGGAAGCCGTAGGTCCCCATCTTCAGCAGCACGCCGGCCAGGATGACGCTGCCGGCCGTCGGCGCCTGCACGTGGGCGTCGGGCAGCCAGGTGTGCAGCGGGAACATGGGCACCTTGATGGCGAAGGAAACAAAAAACGCCAGGCAAAGCCAGAACTGAACCGAAATCGGCACGTTGAGCTTGTAGAGTTCAAGGATATCGAAGGTGTACACCCCGGTAACCTTGTGGTTGTAATAATAGAGGAACAGAATGGAGAGCAGCATGAAAACGCTGCCGGCCGCCGTGTAAATAAAAAACTTGACGGCGGCGTAAACCCGCTGCGGACCGCCCCAGACCCCGATGAGCAGGTACATGGGAATCAGCATCAGTTCCCAGAAGACGTAGAAGAGGATGAGATCCAGGGCCACCAGGGCGCCGAGCATGGCGGTTTCCAGCAGCAGCATGCAGATCATGTACTCCTTGACGTGCTTCTGGATATAGCTCCAGGAACAGAGGACGCAGATGGGGGTCAGGAAGGTGGTCAGCATGACGATCCAGAGGCTGATGCCGTCGATGCCCAGGTGGTAGGTGATGCCCATGCTCCTGATCCAGGGAAAGTGCTCGACAAACTGCATGCCGGCGGTCCCGTCGTTGAAATAGATCAACAGGGGCAGGGAAAGGAAAAACTCGATGACGGTGAACGCCAGGGCGGTTCCCCGCAGGACATCCTCGTTCTCCTTGTCGATCATCAGCAGGATGAGAACGCCGAAAATCGGGAAAAAAGTCACCAGACTGATAATCGGAAAGTGCAACTGATTCATCTACCTGTCTCCTTGAAACCTGAAAGGATCTTTTTTCACCCTAGTCCAAGGCGGCTAGGAAAGCGCCTTGATGAAGTAATAGATGATGAGAACGACGGTACCCAGGACAACGGAAACCGCGTAGCTCTGAACATAACCGGACTGCAGGTAGCGGATGACGCCGCTGAACCAGCCGACCACCCGGGCCACGCCGTTGACCGTCCCGTCGACGATCGCCACGTCGACCCCTTTCCACAGCAGCTGGCTGAAACCGTGAATCGGCTTGATGACCACCAGTTCGTAAAGCTCGTCCACGTACCACTTGTTGAGCAGCAGGCGATAGAGGAAGGGGAAGCTTTCGGCCAGCTTGGCCGGCAGTTCCCGTTTACGGATGTACATGGTGTAGGCGATGAAGATGCCGATCAGGGCGATGGCCACCGAGATCCCCATCAGCAGGTACTCGGCAAACAGGGAATGGTGCGCCCCGGCATGCTCGGCCATGGCGGCCGCGTGGCCGGCAACGGCATGCCCGGCGGCCGCTGCGTGCTCCGCCGCCCCGTGGGCCGCCTCGGCCAGGTGGTGGGCGCCGCCGGCCATTGCTGCCCCGGCTTTCTTGAGCAGCTTTTCCGGTCCCAACCCCATTACCGGTTCAAGGAAATGTTCAATCCGGTTGTTGCCGCCCAGGGCCTTGGGCACTCCCAGGTAGCCGCCGACGGCGGCCAGGAAAGCCAGGATCATCAGGGGCACGGTCATTGACTTGGGCGATTCGTGCAGGTGCTCGGCGGCGCCGTCCGGGGCCCGACACTCGTTGAAGAAAGTCATGAACACCAGGCGGAACATGTAAAAGGCGGTCATGCCGGCGGCCACGGCGCCGATCAGCCAGAGAACGAAGTGCCCGTGGGCATAGGTCTGCCAGAGAATTTCGTCCTTACTGAAGAAGCCGGAAAAACCGGGGATCCCGGCAATCGCCAGGGTGGCAATCAGAAAAGTAACATAGGTAATCGGCGTCTTGTCTTTCAGGCCGCCCATGTTGCGCATATCCTGGGCGTCGGCATGGGAATGCACCTTGTGCAGGCCGTGGTGCATGGCATGAATCACCGAACCGGAGCCAAGAAAGAGGAGGGCCTTGAAAAAGGCATGGGTGAGGACGTGGAACATGCCGGCGGCGAAGGCGCCGACCCCGAGACCGAGAAACATGTAACCCAGCTGGCTGACGGTGGAATAGGCCAGCACCTTCTTGATGTCATTCTGCACCAGGCCGATGGAAGCCGCGAAAATGGCCGTCAGGGCGCCGAAGGTGGCCACCACTCCCATGGCAAAAGGCGACAGGGAATAGAGAATGTTGGAGCGCGCGATCATGTAGACGCCGGAGGTAACCATGGTGGCGGCGTGGATCAGGGCGCTGACCGGGGTCGGACCCGCCATGGCGTCCGGCAGCCAGACGTACAGCGGTATCTGGGCCGACTTGGCGGTGCAGCCGACAAACAGCAGCAGGCAAATGGCGGTAGCCATTGAAGGCGACAACAGGTGCACATGCGGGAAAACCTCGGAAAACTGCAGCGACCAGACCCCGTGAGCCCCCAGCTGGGTGTAAAGAAGCAACAGGCCGAGGATGAAGCCGAAGTCGCCAACCCGGTTGGTGATGAACGCCTTTTTGCCGGCGATGGCGTTGGCCTCTTCCGAGAACCAGAAGCCGATCAGCAGGTAGGAACAGAGGCCGACCCCTTCCCAGCCGAGAAACAGCAACAGGTAGTTGTTGGCCAGGATCAGGTTGATCATCGAGAACATGAACAGGTTCAGATAGGTGAAGAAACGGTAGTAGCGGCCCTCCTCGTGGTACATGTAGCCGATGGAATAGACGTGGATCAGGAACCCGACCCCGGTGACGAACATGCACATCATCATGGAGAGGGGATCGATCTGGTAGGCAACGTAGGTATGGAGGACGCCGCCGCTGATCCAGTCAAACCAGGTAAACTCGTAGAGCCGCTGGTCGGGCGGCAGGCCCAGCATCTGGAAGAACAGAACGCAGGTCAGGACAAAGGAGAGCCCGACGGCAACACATGCCACCCAGTGCACGATATCCTTGTTTATCTCCTCTATCCGCCGCCCAAGGAGGCCGTTGATCAGAACCCCGATGATCGGGAAGATGGGAATCAACCACACTTTGTCGAACATGTCCCTCTCCTGCCAGTTTCGCTTTATCTGCTGTTGCTATCTTTTTTTCGCCCCGACGATGCCGTCGCGGAAACGCTTGCCGTCCCGTGGCGCTACCACTTCATCAGGTTGAATGATTCAACGTTGATGGTGCCTTTTTTCCGGTACATGAGGATGAAAATCGCCAGCCCGACGGCGGCTTCGGCGGCCGCCACCGCCATGACGAACAGGACCATGAAAATCCCGTCCAGGGACTGGTTGGCCCGGCTGAAGGTGATGAACAGCAGATTCACCGCCCCCAGCATGATCTCGATGCACATGAAAACGACGATGGCATTACGCCGGGTAATGGCCCCGATCGCCCCAATGATGAAAAGAACCACTGCCAGTGCCATGTACAGGTTTTGATAAGCCACCATTTCAGCCACCTCGCCTTACTGCTTCTGTTTTGCCAGCACGACAGCCCCCACCACCCCGGCGGTCAGGAGGATGGAAGCCAGCTCGAAAGCCAGCAGGTAATCGGAAAAGAGGAAATTGGAGAGCACGGCTATCTGGCCGTATTTCTGCATCAGCTGGTCGGTAATCGGCCCGTGCATGGCCAGCACCCCCTTGTTCACCGCCACCACCAGCAGTTCAAGGAAAAGCACCAGCAGGGCGACGACCCCCACCACCTTGCTCTTCCGCACCGGCGCCTTTTCTCCCTCTTCCTGGCGGATATTCAGCATCATGATGGCGTAGATGATGAACATCATGATCGCCCCGGCGTAGACGATGATCTGCAGGATGGCGATGAACTCGGCCCTGAGCAGGAGATAGAGCACCGCCATGAAGAAGAAGGAAGCGACCATCCATAAGGCGCTGTGAATGGTGTTTTTGGCGAAAATCACCATCAGGGAAGTAACGATGGCGAACCCACCACACAAGAGCAACATGATCAGTTCCATGGATATACTCCGCTACCGTTCAAAAAGTTATTTGCCCGTGAAAACAAAACGCTCGGGGTGTTTCAGTTTTTCGATATCGAAAATGAAATCTTCCCGGTGGTAATCGACGTAGTCATAGACCTTGGTCAGCTCGATGGCATCCTTGGGGCAGGCTTCCTGGCAGAAGCCGCAGAAGATGCAGCGGATCTCGTCGATGATAAACTCTTTCGGGTACCTGGTCTGCCCTTCCTCCTCGTAGGGAACGATGGTAATCGCCTGGGGCGGGCAGATCTTGGCGCAGAGGCCGCAGGCGACGCACTTCAGCTTTCCCTGGTCGTCCACCTTCAGGCGGTGCAGCCCCCGCCAGCGATCCCGGACTTCCCGCCGCTCCTGGGGATACTGGATGGTGATCGGCTTGGTGAAAAAGTTCTGCAGGGTGTACTTCAAGCCTTTGAACAGGGGCAGGAGGTACTTGCCTTTTTCCGGCCGCCGGCTGCTGACGTTGATGACGTAATCGGGCTTGTCCATAATCATACCTTTACGCTAACGGGTCGTTGACCATCAGATATTGAAGATTACCATCCACAGGCCGGTGAGCAAGATGTTCAGCAGGCCGGCCGGCAGCAACACCTTCCACCCCAGTTCCATCACCTCGTCGTAACGGTAGCGGGGAAAGGTGGAACGTTCCCAGACACAGAAGAAGATCAGGGCAAAGGTCTTGATGAAGAACCACACCGGCCCCGGCAGCAGCGGCCCATGCCAGCCGCCGAGGAACAAGGTGGTCACCATGGCGGAAAAAACGAACATGTGGGCGTACTCCGCCATGAAGAAAAGGGCGAACTTCATGCTGCTGTATTCGACATTGTAGCCGCAGGCCAGCTCGGCCTCGGCCTCCGGCATGTCGAAAGGCGTCCGGTTGAGCTCCGCCAGGCCGCAGACGATGAAAATGAAGAAGGCCAGGGGCTGCTTGACGATGTTCCAGAGGCCCGCCTGCTGCTCGACGATCCCCACCAGGCTCAGGGTCCCGGACACCATGACGACGCTGATCACCGCCAGGGCCATGGACAGCTCGTAGCTGATCATCTGGGCGGAGGCCCGCAGGCCGCCGAGCACCCCGTACTTGTTCCCGGAAGACCAGCCGCCGAGCATGACCCCGTAAGAGCCGATGGTGGAAATCCCGAGAACATAAAGGATGCCGATGTCCAGGTCAGTCAGGTAAAGGGTGATCTTGTGCCCCATGATGGTGACCGAGTCGCCGAAGGGGATGATCACCAGCAGGGAGAGGGCGGCGGCGATGCTGATGATCGGCGCCAGGATGAACACCGGCTTGTCGGCGTTGTCGGGCACCACCTCTTCCTTGAAAAACCCTTTGATGCCGTCGGCGATCGGCTGCAGGAGGCCGTGGAAGCCGACCCGCGTCGGCCCGTGGCGCAGCTGCACGTGGCCGAGAACCTTGCGCTCGATCCAGGTGGAATAGGCAACGATCAGCATACTTACCGCAAAAACCACCAGGGTTTTGATGATCAGTATGGACAGAAATTCAACCATGAACGACCTCCTTTACGATGCCTTTTCCACTTTGACGGCACAGACTTTATATTCGGGAATCTTCGCATCCGGGCAGAGGGCGGGATTGGTCAGCAGGTTGACCGCCGCCTCGCTGAAATGGAAGGGCACGAAAACCACGCCGGGCTGCGGCCTCTCCGTCAACCAGGCCTTGACCTTGATGCTGCCGCGCCTGGAGGTAATGTTGATGAAGTCGCCCTCGCCGACGCCCAGCTTTTCGGCGTCGGCCGGGTGAATCTCCGCCAGCAGCTCGGGGTAGAGGCGGGTCAGGCCCGAACCCTTCCGGGTCATGGTGCCGGTGTGGAAATGCTGCAGCACCCGGCCGGTACTGAGGATGAAGGGATACTCATCGTCCGGGGTTTCCGCCGGCGGCCGGTAGTCGATGGCGAAGAAGACCCCCTTGCCGCAGGCGTACTGGCCCACGTGCAGCACCGGCGTCCCGGGATGATCCTCGTCCGGGCAGGGCCAGGCCAGGGCCTTCTTTTCCAGACGTTCGTAGCTGATGCCGCCGTAGCTGGGGGTCACCTTGCGGATCTCCTCCATGATCGCCCGGGCGTCGGCGTAGTTCATCTGGTAGCCCATGGCGGCGGCCAGCTGGCAGATGATCCAGCTGTCCTCCCGGGCCTCGCCCACCGGCTCCACCGCCTTGCGGACCCGCTGGACCTTGCGCTCGGAATTGGTAAAGGTGCCGTCTTTCTCGGCAAAGGAAACCCCCGGCAGCACCACGTCGGCCAGCTGGGCGGTCTCGGTAAGGAAGATGTCCTGCACCACGAGAAAATCCAGCTTTTTCAGGGCTTCCTCGATGTGGTGCAGATCCGGGTCGCTGACCATGGGGTTTTCACCCATGATGTACATGCCCCGCACCTTGCCTTCCTCCACCGCCGGGAACATCTCGGTTACCTTGAGACCGGGAACCTCGGAGAGGCTTTCCAGCCCCCAGGCCTTGGCAAACTTCTCCCGCACCTCCTGGTCGGCAACCTTCTGGTAGCCGGTGAAAACGTTGGGCAGGGCCCCGAGGTCGCAGGCGCCCTGGACATTGTTCTGGCCGCGCAGCGGGTTGACGCCGCCGCCCCGGACGCCAATGTTGCCACAGAGCATCGCCAGGTTGCCGAGGCACTTGACGTTGTCGGTGCCGCTGGTGTGCTGGGTGATACCCATGGCGTAAAGGATGGAAGCCGGCCGCGCCTGGCCATACATTTTGGCGGCCCGGTAAAGGTCGCCGGTGGCAATCCCGGTAATCTCGGCAACATATTCCGGGGTGTATTTTTCCAGGTTCTTGGCAAACTCCTCGTAGCCGACGGTGCACTCGGCGACATGGTCGGCGGCCTGCCAGCCCTCCTTGATGATGATGTGCATCAGGCCGTTGATCCAGGCCACGTCGGTGCCCGGCTTCGGCTGCAGCCAAAGGTCGGCGTAGTCCACCAGGTCAATCCGCCGGGGATCGACCACCAGCAGCTTCGCGCCCCGCTTCAGCACTGCCTCCTTGATGTAGTTGGCAAAAATGGGATGGTTCTCGGTGGTGTTGGTCCCGGTCACCAGGATGGTTTCCGCTCGCAGCACATCCATGATCGGGTTGGTCATCGCCCCACTGCCAAACGTGGCGGCCAGTCCGGCCACCGTGGAGCTGTGTCAGAGACGGGCGCAGTGATCGACATTGTTGGTGCCGATGACCGCGCGCATGAATTTCTGGAAAAGATAGTTTTCTTCGTTGGTGCACCGGGCCGAGGAGAGACCGGCAATGGCGTCGGGACCGGACTCCTCCTTGATGCTCTTGAATTTCTCGGCCACCAGGCTCAGGGCATCGTCCCAGCTGGCCTCCCGGAACTCACCGTCTTTCTTGATCAGGGGCTTGGTCAGCCGTTCCTCGCTGTTGATGAACTCGTAGCCGAACCGCCCCTTGACGCACAGGCTGCCGCGGTTGACTCCCTTGCCCTCCTTGGTGGTCACCGCCATGACCCGGTTCTGTTCCACGTTCAGTTCCAGCTGGCAGCCGCAGCCGCAGTAGGTGCAGGTGGTCGGCACCCGCTTCACCAGCCAGGGGCGGCCCTTGTAGCGGCTGAGGTTCTCGGTCAGGGCCCCGGTGGGACAGACCTGGAGACACTCGCCGCAGGACTGGCACTTGTCCTCGTCAATGACCACCACCTGGGAGCCGTAGCCGGCGCCCTTGATGTCGATGGCGCCGATACCCTTGATCTCCCGGCAGGCGGTGACGCAGCGCAGACACATGATGCAGCGGTCGGGCCAGTAGCGGATCAGCGGCGTGGCATACTGGGAACTGCGCTCCGGCTTCGGCGTCTGGTATTCGACCCGGTCGATGCCGAACTCGTAGACCAGATCCTGCAGCAGGCATTCGCCGCCCTTGTCGCAGATGGGACAGTCGAGAGGGTGGTTGACCAGGATCAGCTTCAGGGAATCCTTGCGAATCCGCTGCAGGCGCTCCGAGTTGGTGGTCACGCTGATGCCTTCCACCACCGGGGTCGTACAGGCAGCCATCGGGTGTGCGCACCCTTCAATCTCGACGACACACATCCGGCACGAACCGATGGGATCCAACCGCCCATGGAAACAAAGCGTCGGAATGCTGATGCCGGCGGACTTCGCAGCCGCAAGAATCGTCGTTCCCGCGGGAACTTTTACTTCCTTGCCGTCAATCGTTAACTTGACCATGCTCATATTCCTGCACTCGTTAAGTTATGCTACTGTATCTGGAACCTGCAAAATTAGCCTGTCTTCGCCGCCTGACCCCTCAGCCGACGGCAATGGTCGCCACCCGGTAACAGCGCAGGCAGCGGTCCGCCTCGGCCATCGCCTCCTGGGGCGAAAAGCCCTGTTCTACCTCGTCGAAGGTATATTTCCGGGTATCGGGCGGCAACATTTTCAGCTGGTAGCGGGGCCGGCCGCCGATGAAGCCGATCTCTTCCTGGGGATCGTAAACCTTCACCTGGGAGAAGAACTTGTCGAAATAATCGTTTTCGGTGGCCACCAGCGGCTCGTCGTTGATAAACTTGTCGATGTTGAACGCCGCCTTGCGGCCGCCGGCACAGGCGGTAATCAGGGCCCCGGGACCGGTTTCGCAGTCGCCGGCGGAAAAAATCTTCGGGTTTTCCGTCTGCTTGGTGTCCTCGTTGACGACGATGGTGTGCCAGCGGGTGGTCTTGACATTATCGACGCCCTCGAGCAGGGAGAGATCGATGGTCTGGCCGATGGCCGGCACCACGATGTCGCAGTCGATGACAAACTCCGAACCTTCCACCGGCTCCGGCCGCCGGCGGCCGGACTCGTCCGGTTCCCCCAGCTGCATCTTGATGCATTCGAGGCCGACCACTTTGCCGTTCTCGGCCAGCACCTTGATGGGCTGGGTGAGAAAATGGAAGTTGACCTTTTCTTCCTTGGCGTCGTGAATTTCCACGTCGTCAGCCGGCATCTCCTTTTCCGTCCGCCGGTAGACCAGGTTGACGTCTTCCTTGCCGATGCGGAAGGAACAGCGGACACAGTCAATGGCCACGTTGCCGCCGCCGACCACCACCACTTTCTTGCCTTCGGGATAGGGATCGATGCCGCTGTTGATGTCCAGCAGGTACTTGACCCCGGGGATGAAACCCTGGTAGCCGGCGTCCTCGCCCTCCACCCGCATGGAAGAACTCAGGTGGGCGCCGATGGCGACGAAAACGGCGTCAAAGTCGGCCTCCAGCTGCGACAGCTTGACATCCTTGCCCACCTCGGTGTTGTAATGGATGGTGACCCCCAGCTTCTGGATCATCTCCACCTCGTGGCGCAGGATCTGCCGCGGCAGGCGGTAGTCGGGAATGCCGACCGCCGACATGCCGCCCGGCTCGCCCAGACGCTCGTAAATCGTTACCTGGTGTCCCTTGCGGGCCAGGTGATAGGCGCAGGTGACCCCGGCCGGCCCGGCGCCGACGATGGCCACCTTGCCGGTCTTTGCCGACGGCACCACCTGGTATTCGGGCTCCCGCCCGTGGTCCAGCTCGTAGTCGGCGACGAAGCGCTTGAGAAATTTTATGGAAATGGCTTCATCCAGGTTGGCCCGCCGGCAGTGCTCCTCGCAAGGCCGGACGCAGACCCGGCCGACGACGCCGGGCAGGGGCAGGCGTTCGCGGATCACCTCCAGGGACTCCTGGAACTTGCCTTCCTTGATGCACTCGACGTAGGTGGGAATATCCAGGTGGATCGGGCAGGCATCCATGCAGGGAGCGGTCAGGCGTGAACGGTACTTGCCGGCCGGCACGGCGGCGCCCCCGGCGGCGGCGGCGAAATCATCGGCAAAATGTTCCAGGGCATGCAGCAGGGGCAGCGGTCCCGACTGGCCGATGTTGCACTTGGAAGACTCGCTGATTGACTCGGCCAGGCCGGCGATCAGCTCCAGGTCCGCCGGCCGGCCCTGGCCCCGGCACAGGCGGCCGAGGGTATCGGCAATCACCCGGGTGCCGATGCGGCACAGGAAGCACTTGCCGCAGGACTGCTGCTGGACCTCTTCCATGTAGGTGCGGCAGAGATCGACGACATTAACCTCGGCAGAACGCAGCACGATGCCGTACCAGCCGATCAACGCCTTGATCTCCTCGTCCTGCTGAAAATATTCCGGCAACGAAACTTTGCCAACCGTTTCAAAATCCTGGGGTTCCTTGCCGCGGTTATCCACGACTTCGCCGCCCCAGGAGCTGAAAAGTATCTCTGCCATCAGCCCACTCCCATTTCCTGACAATATTGAAAACTAGCTATCTGTCAACGTCGGTTAACGGTCGATCTCTCCCAGAACAATATCAATGCTGCCGATGATGGCGATGACATCGGCAATCATGTGACCAACGATCATCTTCGGCAAGGCGCTGGTCAGGATGTAACATGGGGAACGGATCTTCATCCGGTAGGGATGTTCACTGCCGTCCCCGACCAGGTAGAAGCCCAGCTCGCCCTTCGAACCCTCCACCGAGGCGTAAACCTCGCCCTCGGGGGCGTGCGGTCCTTCGCACTGAATCTTGAACCGCCGGATCAAGGCGGAAATGTCTTCCATCACTGCGCCGAGGTCGGGATTGGCCACCCAGGGATTGTCCACGTTGACCGGTCCCTCGGGCAGGTTCTCGATGGCCTGGTCGATGATGTTGATCGACTGCTTGAACTCCTCCATGCGCACCAGGTAGCGGTCGTAGACGTCGCCGACCTCGCCCACCGGCACCTGGAAATCGAAGTCATCGTAGCTGCTGTAGGGGCGGACCTTGCGCAGGTCATAGGGGACCCCGGAACCCCGGAGACTGGGACCGGTGAAGCCGAAATTGACCGCGTCCTCGGCGGAAACCTTGCCGACCCCCATGGTCCGCTTGCGCCAGATGATATTGTCGGTCAGCAGGGTGTGGTAGCCGTCGATGGCGGTGGGAAACCACTTGACGAAGTCGCGGACAAACTTGATGAAATCCGGGGTGATGTCCTTGGCCAGGCCGCCAACCCGCAGGTAGGAGGGGGTCAACCGGTAGCCGGAGGCCTCCTCGTTGATGTTCATGATCATTTCGCGATCACGGAAAGTGTAGAAAACGACGGTCATGGCGCCGATATCGAGGGCATGGGAACCCAGCCACAGGTGGTGCCCCATGATCCGGGCCAGCTCGCCCATGATCACCCTGATGTACTGCGCCCTTTTCGGCACCTCGATTCCCAGCAGCTTTTCCACCGCCAGGCAGTAGCCGAGGTTGTTCAGGGAAGCGGCCGTATAGTCCAGCCGGTCGGTAAGGGGAATTACCTGCTGAAAATTCATGCCTTCAGCGATCTTTTCGATTCCCCGATGCAGCTGGCCGACGTGCGGCGTCGCCTTGACAATAACTTCGCCGTCCAGCTCGAGCACGATCCGCAGCACCCCGTGGGTCGCCGGATGGTGTGGTCCCATATTGAGGGTCAATGTTTTGCCTTCAGCCATCGTTTTTCCCCAAATCAACTGTTACAATACTTCGATTGTATCCGGATCCCATTTCTTGTCAAAATCCTTCCCTTCCACCGGGAACTCCTTGCGCAGCGGATGCCCCTCGAAGCCGTCCCAGGTCAGGATGCGGCGCAGGTCGGGATGATCGGCAAAACGGATGCCCATCAGGTCGTAGACCTCCCGCTCGGCCCACATGGCGGCATGCCAGATGCCGGTCACCGTCGGCACTTCGGGAACTTCCAGCTCATCGGCCACCGGCACCTTGACCAGCAGGCGGTGCAGATGGGTGGTCGAAACCAGGACGTAAACGACCTCGAAACGGGGTTTGCGGCGCCGCTGCGAGTTGTCGATGCTGAGGACGTCGATGAGCAAATCGAAAGCCAGCTGCTCATCGTCATGGAGAAACCGCATGACATCCAGCAAAGCTTCCGCCTTGATCACCAGCTGCAGGTCGTCGCAGCACTCCTGTTCGGCCAGCACGGCGTCGCCAAACTTGCCCTTGACAGTTTCAGCTATTTTTGCGTTTTCCATCGGCAATCACCTGTCCGCTGCCTGATTATTCATCCACGTCAGGAAGCATGTCAAAACGTTCGGTCTTGATCTTGGCCTGCAGCTTCATCAGGCTGGCCAGCAGCGCCTCGGGGCGCGGCGGGCAGCCGGGAACGTAGACGTCCACCGGGATGATCTGGTCGACCCCCTGGACAACGGCGTAGCTCTTGAAAACGCCGCCGCAGGAAGCGCAGGCGCCCATGGCGATCACCCACTTGGGTTCGGTCATCTGGGCGTAGATCCGCTTGACCATGACCGACATTTTCTTGGTCAGCGTCCCGGCGACGATCATCAGGTCAGACTGACGCGGGGAAGGACGGAAAACCTCGGAACCAAACCTTGCGATGTCATAGCTTGCCAAACTGGTAGCCATCATCTCCAAGGCGCATCAGGCCAGACCGAAGGTACAGGGCCAGATCGAATTGCTCCGCCCCCAGTTTACCAGCGCGTTCAGGTTGGTAACCAGGAAGCCTTCGCCTTTCAAGCCACTCTCTATTCCCATTCCAACGCTCCCTTTTTCCAGACATAGACATAGCAGATGAACAGAATAAGCATGAAAACCAGCATCTCCACGAAGCCGAAGACGCCCAGCTTGCGATAGTGAACCGCCCAGGGATACATGAAAACGCATTCCAGGTCGAAAACCAGGAACAGCAGGGCCACGACATAGTACTTGATCGGCGTCGGGGCGTAGGTCACCCCTTCCGTCGGCATGCCGCACTCGTAGGTTTCCCTTTTGACCTTGAAACGCCGGCGGGGCCCCAGGGCTGTGGAAAGAACCACGGCAAAAACGCCAAAGCCGATGCCAACCAGCATCATCACCAGTACGGGAACATAGTTAATCAGCATTTTCCGCCCTCACATCCAGTTTTAGCTCTGCCTGGCCGGGCCAGGTTCACGATGGTACAAGTTTGTTAAGCCGGGATAATTATCTTGTGAAGGTTTTTATTAAAACGGTGAATTTATATCTGAGGGCAACCCCCTTGTCAAGGGAAAAAAAGCAAAACATATTGTCGACCAGCCACAAAAAGTAGCTGTTTTTTCTGGATAAAAAACATCATCTCTAGGCTGTTTCCAGGTAAAGGTCGTGATATTAATACTTTTCCCGCCAACCTGCCCCCGGAAATCCCGGGCCGGCGCCGCCGGGAATTAAAATCATGAGTTATTTACATATATTAATGGTACAATCGGGTATTGTTGCGACCGCCCTGCCGGTTTACCGGGCTGTTCCCGGCTGCCGATGCCGCCGCGCCCGGGGACGGCGCTTCCCGGACAAACCGCTCTCCGGCCGGAGGTTTTACCCCCCCCGCCAAAATTGCCTGAACAACCGGGAAAAAACGGCCGGCAGACACCCGGTTTTGCATACAGTATATATTATTAACCTGTTGAATTTCTTCAAATTTTCTTGCATTGGCCAAGATTTTGTGCTATGTGCAAAATCCCACTAAAGATCGGTCTATTGACATATTTCTATTAAAAGATAAGTAAATTACTAAGATTATTATAAATTTCTACTCTTTAAGGAGGACATGGAGATGTCACACATCAGGAAAATGTGGCAGCTGCTGGTGGATTTCCTGCGCGATTTCATCGGGGAAGCCGTCAGGGGCACCAAACAGCACTGGAAAGGCATTGCCATCTTTACCGCGGTGGCTTTTGTTTGTTTCATCATTTTAATCGCCCTGCTGCTCAAGGCCACCGCCAGCTACAAGTTCTGCGGCATGTGCCACAACATGGACATCTATATCCAGTCCTGGAAGGAATCGACCCACAAGAACGTCAGTTGCCTCGAATGCCACTTCGAACCAGGGGTCTGGGGTGAATTGAAGGGCAAGTGGAAGGCCCAGACTCACGTGGTGATGAAAATCACCGGCACCGCCCCGCCCCGCCCGCACACTGAAATCAGCGATGCCAGCTGCCTGCGGGAAGGCTGCCATTCCCTCGACAAGCTCCGTGAAAGCTCCATCACCTATAAAGGGGTGGCTTTCAGCCACGGCACCCACCTGGACGAACTGCGCCGCGGCAAAAAACTGAAATGTGTCAGCTGCCACTCCCAAATTGTGCAGGGCAAGCACCTGACCGTTACTGAAACCACCTGTTTCACCTGCCATTTCTACCAGAAAGAAGAACACCCCGAAATGGCCGACTGCCAGCTGTGCCATGTCAAGACCAAGGTGAAGCTGTTCATCGACGCCAACAAGAACCTGCCTTTCAAGCACCGGGAATACCTGGACCGCAAGGTTTCCTGCCGCCAGTGCCATTTTGACATCATTGCCGGCGACGGCCACCTGAAAGACAACATCTGCGTCCAGTGCCACGCCGAGCCGAAGATCCTGCGCAGCAAGTATGACAGCGAACACATCCACATGAACCACGTCACCCTGCACAAGGTGGAGTGCTTCCGCTGTCACGCCGTCATTCAGCACTTTATTCCCCGGCCGGCCGACAGTCCGGTCCCCGGCAAGCAGATCCAGCGCACCGAACTGACCGGCTACCATTACGACACCAACTGCATCAAGTGCCACGCCTTGGATCAGCATGACAACAAGCGCCTGATGTTCATGGGCAAGGGGGCATCCGACCTGCCCGATCTGCCCAGCCGCATGTACCTGGCCCATCTCGACTGCGCCAGCTGCCATGTCAAGCTTTCCGAAACCGACGGGGTTTTCCGGGGCATTAAGCGCGATGGCTTCGAGGAGATCATCAAGTCCTGCTCCGACTGTCACGGACCGGGATACGACGACATGGCCAAGCACTGGAAGAAACTGCTGACCAAGCAGATCGAGCTGACCAAAAGCGCTCTGCTGAATGCCCGCAACCAGCTGGCCGCCCACAAGAAATCGCCCAGCTACGAACAGGCCTCACTGCTGATCGAGCAGGCCGGCAAGAACCTGCGGTTTACCATCCACGGCAAGGGACTGCACAACATCGACTACGCCCTGAAGCTGCTGGCGGACAGCCGGGAAAAGGTGGAAAAATCCCTGGCGCTGATCACTCCCGGCTACCAGGCCAAAAAGATCACCTCACCTTCGGGCTGCACGACCCTCTGCCACAGTTGCGTCGAGTGCATCGAGACCAAGCCGGTGCCCTTTGGCAACGTGGAATTCCCCCACGACGTTCACGTCAGCGATGAGGGGCTGGCCTGCCTTGACTGCCACAGCCCCCGCAGTCGGCACGGGGAAACCTATCTGAAAAACTGCAACGAGTGCCACCATGGCAGCGGCGCCGGCGCCGTCCAGTGTGAAGACTGCCACGTGGCCACCTACAACCTTTACCACGGCCAGAACGGCTGCGACGAAATCAGCTGTGACGTTCAGGGCAAGCCCAACCCGATGGTCAAGGAAGTCAAATGCGCCGAATGCCACGTCCAGGTCACCGAGGGCGACCAGGCCACCGTGGACGGCATCAAGCAGACCTGCGTCGACTGTCATGACGACAGCTATGCCGCCATGGTGGACGACTGGGAAAAGCAAGCCAAGGCCATGAACCTGGAGAAGCTGCGGGCAGACTTGGAGGAGATCCAGCAGATGGTACTGCTGGCGATCAGGAACGGCCAGTACACCTACGATGCCCAGGACCTGATCAACAATGCCGACAAGAACCTGACCCAGCTGGAGAAGGGCAACCCCATCCACAACCTCAAGTTCTCCAGCGAACTGGTCAGCAAGGTGCAGTACCTGCTGAGCCTGGCCAGGGAAAAACTGCAGCGGCACTCGACGATCAAAACCCTCCAGGAAGGGGAGTACATCTCCAAGTAAAACCTGGAACTCATTTAACACCAACAAAAAAGGACGGCCTGACAGCCGTCCTTTTTTTGTCCCGATTTTCCCTGGCCCGGTCGGCAACCGCCAAAGGCCACCCGCCCCCGGATAGCAGAAAGCGGAAAAGCCAATCCTGCCTTTTTCCCGGCACCGCCAGGGCCGGCAGCCATCCAGGCCGCGCCGACCGGCACGCCGCTTTTTCCTCGCCGGCAGCGCCGCCGCCAAGCCGGAATTCGTTGTCCCGGCCGGGGCGACACCGGCCTTCTGCCGAGGTAATTTACCCGGCGGCCGGCAACCTCAGATCTCCCAGGCCACCCCCAGTTCAACCACCTGGGTCGGCGGAATATCGAAAAAATCCACGGCATCGAAAGCGTTGCGGGACATGAAGGCAAACAACTTGACCTGCCAGCGGGGCATGAGCGGCCGCTCGCCGATGGTGAGTTTTTCCCGGCCGAGAAAAAAGCTGACCTGCTCCAGGTCAATTTCCAGGCCCTGCTCCCGGGCCAGGGAAAAGATGTTGGGCATGCTCGGTTCTTCCATGTAGCCGTAGTTGGCCGTCAGCCGGTAAAAACCGCCGCCCAGCTTCTCCAGGACCACTTTCTGGCTGTTGGGCACCCGGGGCAGTTCACGGGTGGCCACATGGAGGAGCACGACGGTGGTGTGGATGATCCGGTTGTGCCTGATGTTGTGCTGCAGGGCCATGGGGACCACGTCGGGGTTGCCGCTCAGAAAGACCGCCGCCCCGTTGATCCGGGTAGGCTGTTCCCGGGCCAGCAGCTCCTGCAGGGCAGCAAAATCCATCGCCTGTGACTTGATCCGCGTCCCCAGCAGCTCCCGGCCCTTTTTCCAGGTAACCATAACCGTGAACACCAGTCCCCCGATCACCAGCGGAAACCAGGCGCCGTGCATGATCTTGCCGATATTGGCCAGGAAAAAAGCCAAGTCCATAAGCAGGAAAAAAAACACCAGGGGCAGCAGGTAGAGCCGCCGCCAGTGCCACTTTTCCCGGGCCACCACGTAAAAGAGGATGGTGGAGATCAGCATGGTCGAGGTCACCGCCACCCCGTAGGCGGCCGCCAGGTGGCTGGAAGAGCGAAAGCCAACCGCCAGCCCGATGGTACAGATCATCAACAGCCAGTTGATCAACGGCACGTAGATCTGGCCGATCTGGCTGGCAGAGGTGTGAATAATGCGCAGGCGGGGAAAGTAGCCCAGCTGCACCGCCTGGCGGGTGAGGGAAAAGGCCCCGGAAATCACCGCCTGGGAAGCGATGATGGTGGCGGCGGTGGCCAGGATGACGATGGGAATCATCAGCCACGAAGGCACCAGGGCGTAGAACAGGTTGGCGGCCAGGGAAGGGTCCCGGAGCAGCAGGGCTCCCTGGCCGAAATAGTTCAGCAGCAGGGCCGGCAGCACCAGCACCAGCCAGACGATCCGGATCGGCAGGCGGCCGAAATGGCCCATGTCGGCATACAGGGCCTCGGCGCCGGTGGCCACCAGGAACACCGCCCCCAGAACCAGGAAGCCGTGGAGATGGTTGTGGCGGATAAAATCAAAGGCATACCAGGGGGAAACGGCCAGGAGAATGCGCGGCTGCCGGACGATGCCCGCGACCCCGAGGACGGCAAGCACGACGAACCAGCAGCAGATCACCGGCCCGAAAACCGCCCCCACCTTGCCAGTGCCGTGGGGCTGGACCATGAAAAGACTGGTGAGAATGACCACCGTCAGGGGAATGACATAGGGCTCGAAACGGGAAGTGATGACCTTGATGCCCTCAATGGCGCTCATCACCGAAATGGCCGGGGTGATCATGCCGTCCCCGTAAAGAAGGCAGGCCCCGAAGAGGCCAAGGGCCACCAACAGCCACTTCTGCTGCCGCTGCAACAGCTTGCGGGGACGAATCAGCGAGGTCAGGGCGATAATCCCCCCCTCGCCATGGTTGTCGGCCCGGAGAATAAACGTCAGGTATTTCAGCGTCACGATCAGCACCAGGGTCCAAAAAATCAGGGAAAGGACGCCCATGATGTTGACCGGGGTCACCGGGATGCCGTAATCGCCGTGGAAACATTCCCGGATGGCATACAGGGGACTGGTGCCGATGTCGCCGAACACGATCCCCAGGGCGGCAATGGAGAGGGAAAGCAGGCGGCGGCGCGGCTCCCGGGCGCCACTGTCCTTTTCCCGGCCGGTTTCAGGTTGCGGTTTGTCAGCCATAACTGCCCCCGTTACTCGATACAGAAAAACCCGGCCCTGCGGGCCGGCGGCAAGGATCCGATCTTAATACAGGCAGCAGTTTTATGCCAGCAGGAAATCGCCCCTTGCCGTTTACGGGACGGCGCCCCCCGATCAACATGGCATGGGCAAGCGGCAAAAATCCCCGCGGCCAATAAAAAAAGGAGCCTTGGCTCCCCTCCCCTGCTGCTGACCGGCTGGCAGCCAGCCACGAATCATGCCCTTGACAAGCCTATTTTTTCTTCTCCCCAAGCGAGCAGGTTTTGTGAAAATATTTCTGGAAATTGAACTCCGGGCTTTTTTCTTCGATATGACACTGCAGGCAGACGGCCGGCTCCTTTTTCTTGACAATTTTACTGGGATCCCCTTTCAAGGCCACGTGCAGGGAACCGGGACCATGACAGGATTCGCACTGGACATTGGCATAAAAACCGATGTTGTGCAGGTCGCTGAAACCACCTTTCCGGCCATAACCGAGGGAATGGCAGCCGATGCACTCCTTGTCGAACTCCTGCCCCCGGAGGATGAGAGCATGATACGCCCGTGCATGGGCGCTGTTCTGCCAGAGGGTGTACCGTTGGGGATGGCACTTCCGGCAAGTCTGCACGCCGACGTATTTCTTATCGCCGGTGGCCGCCAGTTTCTTGGTCGGAATCGTCATGTTGGTGGTCGCCTTGACCGCCTGTAGCCGCTTGATTTTCTCCAGCACGGCGGTCACCTTGGGGGCGATAACCGGATGATCCGGCATCGAAAGCTTCAATTTGACAAAACGGTTGTAATAGTAGAGGCCGTCAACGATCTTGCCCTCGTACCGCTCCGTGGCCGACAGCTGCTTCTCCTTGTCATCATCGAGGAACTTGACTTCCAGGTAGCCGATGCACTTGCCGCCCCGGTCGAGGTGGGTGATATAGGTATTTTTGGCCACCAGGGGAATGGAGATCTGGTTTTTCTTGCTGCTGCCAATGATCAGGTTGATTGGCAAGCCCCGATGGCCCATCTTGCGGCACTTCAGCCCGGTCATGTTGGTCAGCAGGATGATGTACTGAGCCCCCTTGCTTCGTAATTCAGCGGTAATCTTGCCCGCCTCTTCAAAAGGATCTTTCACCTTCAGCTTGTGGCCACCGGGAATCTTGGCCAGCTTCAGCCGCTTGTCAATCAGCCCGAAAATCCCCACCTTGACGCCGTCAATGGTGTACAACAGGTAAGGCTTGAAAAGCCGCTGGCCATGGCTGTCGCACAGGTTGGCCGAGATGAAGGGAAATTTGGCTTTCTTCTCTTCCCGCTTGAGAAAATCAATCCCCAGGGAGAGATCATAAGCGCCGATATTGAAAGCGTCACAGCCCATGAAATTGTAGGAGGAGATAATCAGGTCGGCAACCAATTGGGCCTCGACCTTCTGTTTCGGTTTGATGCCTTCCCGACGGAAAAGCAGATTGCCGGCGTTGACAATCAGCGGCCGGGGGACCTCTTTCTTAACCTTTTCCAGGAAAGTTGCGCGCTTGGCCAGACCGCCACGCGGATTCTTGTGTCAGCCGCAGGGGACAATGGAGCCCCGTTCGTCCGCCGAATAGACAATGTGCAGACTTTTCCCCTGGAGGGCCGCCAGGCTGCCGCCGGGGCAACAGCAGAGCAGCAAGAACAGACTCAGCAACAAACAACCACTCTTCTTCATCAGTTTTCCATCCTCAAAAACAAAACCGGCCGGCAACGGAAAAGAAAAAAAGACAAAACCGGCAACTGTCCGCCGCCAGGCGGTAATTCCCTACTGTTTAAGTAATGATAGCATATTTAAGCTTTGTAGTGCAAGCTAATAACCTATCCCGCTTGACTTCAAAAATGAGATAAGGTAATCGGTAGGCAAGCAAGCGGCAAGCAAAACCACGACCACCACTCAGCCAGCATGCGAGAGGAGATCCAGATGAATTCAACTACCTCGGAAAAACTTTTTTCCCGTGCCCAGGCAGTCATTCCCGGCGGCGTCAACAGCCCCGTCCGGGCTTTCCGGGCCGTTGGCCTGCCTCCCCGCTTCATCGTCCGGGGCCGCGGCTGCAACGTATTTGACGCCGACGGCAACCTGTACATCGACTACGTCGGCTCCTGGGGGCCGATGATCCTCGGCCACGCCCATCCCGAGGTGGTTTACGCGCTCAAGGAACAGGCGGCCCGGGGGGCCAGTTTCGGGGCGCCGACCCCCCTGGAAATTGAGCTGGCGGAGATGATCTGCGCCGCCCTGCCGGCGATGGAGATGGTCCGGATGGTCAATTCCGGCACCGAGGCCACCATGAGCGCCATCCGCCTGGCCCGGGGAGCCACCGGCCGGCGAAAAATCATCAAGTTTGCCGGCTGCTACCACGGCCACGTGGACGCCCTGCTGGTCAAGGCCGGTTCCGGGGCCACCACCCTCGGGGTGCCCGACAGCGCCGGGGTGCCGGCGGAATTCACCGGTCTGACCCTGTCGGCCACCTACAACGACCTGGAATCGGTGGACGAACTGCTGCGCCGGGAGGCCGGCGAAATTGCCGCCATCATCGTCGAACCGGTGGCCGGCAACATGGGCACCATCCCGCCGGCGCCGGGCTTCCTGGAAGGCCTGCGTGCCCGTTGCGACAAGCACGGCATCCTGCTCATTTTCGACGAAGTAATGACCGGCTTCCGGGTGGCCTACGGCGGCGCCCAGGTCCGCTACGGCATCACCCCGGATCTTACCTGCCTGGGCAAGATCATCGGCGGCGGCCTGCCGGTCGGGGCTTTCGGCGGCCGCCGGGAAATCATGGAACTACTGGCCCCCCTGGGGGCCGTCTACCAGGCCGGCACCCTCTCCGGCAACCCCCTGGCCATGGCCGCCGGCCGGGCAACGTTGAGAATTTTACGGGATGAAAATCCCTACCCCCGGCTGGAGGAGAAAACCGCCTACCTGGCCGGCGAAACCGACCAGCTGCTGAACCGCTACGGCATTCCCCATTACTGCACCCGGGTGGGTTCCATGTTCTGCACCTATTTCACCGACCGGCCGGTACGCAATTATCAGGATGCCCAACAGGCCGACACCGAGTTTTTCGCCCGTTATTTTGCCGCCATGCTGTCCCGGGGAATCTACCTGGCACCCTCCCAGTTCGAAGCGGGATTTGTCTCCGCCGCCCACGGCGACGACGCCCTGGAAGACACCCTGACCGCCCTGGAACAAACATTAAAAAATCTCTAATTTAAGGCCAGTTTCACCTTGACTTGGAGTGCCCCTTATGGTATGGGAGGCTTGCTTTTCAATCATGACTGCTCTTTCACAAAACTGAAAATCACAGTAAACGGCAGCAGGAAAAAAGCAAGCCGTTTAACCTCTTTGCCAGGTCTGGGTTCCCGTGCCGTCAACGAAGCCTCCCAGGTTCAAAAAAGTTTTCGATCAGATCAGCCGCTACGGCACCGTGGGCCTCGAGCTAGGGCTTTCGGTCGGCATCGGCGTCGTCCTGGGTTACTATTTGGACAAGTGGCTGGATACCAGTCCCTGGCTGACCCTGTTCATGATGTTGTGCGGGGTGGCCTCCGGGTTCAAACGCCTTTACAGCGCCATGAAGCAGATCGAAAAGGAAGAAAAACAACGGGACAGTCAATAGCAGGTGAACGATGGCCAAGGAAAACAGCAGCCGTCCGCACGGCAAGCAGGATCTGGAATTACGGCGACTCAAAAGAATCGAAATGCTGATCGGGGCCATCCTGCTGGTCCTGGTGGCGGCCGCTTTCCTGATGAAAAAGCCTTTTTTTCGCCCGTTCGACGTCCTTGCCGGGGGCGTGGTTGCCTATCTCTACTTCCATTTTCTGGCCAAGACCATGTACGGTGCTTTTTATGCCCCCGAGGACGACCGGGAAGAGATCAACATCTCCCCGCACCTGCTGTTCAAGATTATTATCCTGACCTTGGTGTCGGTGGTGGTCACCCTGTTGCTCCTGGTGCCCATGGGCCGGGAAGTCGGCCTCTGTCGGCCGGTTGGCTACCTGGTAGGGTTTTCCGCCATGTTCATGGCCATCCTGGGTGACGGGGTTTTCACCGGCCTGTTCGGCACTTTGAAGCCAAAGGAATAAGCAACTTTCACCAACCGGCGGCCGGCGCCTTTTGCCGCCGGACCCGCAAGTCGAAACAACCTTTTAAGGAGTTTTCCATGCATCATGTCACCATAACCTTTGCCGGCCTGATTCCGGGCCTGAACAAACTCCCGGTTCACATTGGCAATGCCATCCTGATTGCCCTGATCATCATCGTCATGGTATTGGTGGGCACGGCCAGGATTCGCAAGGGCAACGTGGAAGACGTCCTGGTCCCCGAGGGCAAGTTCAGCCTGCAGAACCTGCTGGAAACCATGGTGGAGATGATTCTCAAACTCATCAGCGACACCATGGGCGCCGAAATCGCCCGCGACTACATGTTCATTATCGGCGGTTCCGCCTTTTTCATCCTTTTCTCGAACGTTTCCGGGCTAGTGCCCGGCTTTGTACCTCCGACCGACAACCTGAACACCACGGCGGCCTGCGCCCTGACGGTCTTTTTTCTCACCCACTACTTCGGCTGGAAGGAACACGGAGTCAAATACCTGCGCCAGTTCACCGGTCCCTTCCTCTGGCTGTCGCCATTGATGATCCCCATCGAAATCATCGGTCACCTGGCCCGCCCCATGTCCCTCTCCCTGAGGTTGTTCGGCAACATCATGGGCGACCACTTGGTGGCGGCCATCTTTTTCATGCTGGCGCCCCTTTTCGTGCCGGTGCCGTTGGCGTTCCTGGGACTTTTCGTGGCCTTTGTTCAGACCTTCGTTTTCATCTTGCTGTCAATGGCGTATTTCAGTGGCGCCATTTCCCACGATCATTAAAATTTATCACCAAATATTGTCTGAAAGGAGGTGAAAACTATGAAAAGGATTATGCAGTTGTTATCGGCTCTGATGGTGTTCGGCGTCGCCGGCGCAGCCATGGCCGCCGAAGGGGCGGGAGGCTACGGTTCCTCTTCCCTGGCTTACGGTGCGGCCCTGGCCATCGCCGTGGCTGCCGCTGGCGGTGCCATCGGTCAGTCCCTGGCCATCAAATCCGCCCTTGAGGGGATTGGCCGCAACCCGAGCGCTGCCGGGAAAATCACCACGCCGATGATTATCGGTCTGGCGATGATCGAGTCTCTGGTCATCTACGCCCTGGTTATCGCTTTGATGCTGGTTTTGAAGATCTAATTGCGCCGTTTTTTCAGCGGCCAGCTCCAAGTTCAGTATAGTCAATTGGCGGGCATCTTTATCTCTGGATGCCTGCTTTCCTTTACTCGGGGGCTGCATACAATATATTGAATGTCATGTATTCATCTATACAGATTAATCTGAATCTGGTCCGCAGCCGGCGGATGCCGGGGATGCCCGAACGGCCGGCAACCTGGTGAAATTCCGGTCCAGCACTGACATTCGAGCTGCATCAGCAAGCAATCAAAAGAGAGGAACATGCCTAAAAACAAGGAGCGGGTTGAAACTATGAAAGCACCTACCAGCAAGAATGTTGGCATCCTGATACTGGTATTAATCCTGCTGAGTGCCCTGAGCATCCCTGCATCCTGGGCCAAAGAGCAGAAGAAAGATGTCTGCCTGGAATGTATCTCCGTGGCCCAGTGTCTGGAATGTCATGACGAGATCAGCAACACTACCTTTGCGGCCTCCGCCCATGGCAGCAATGCCTGCACCAGCTGCCACCGTGACATTTACGACCTGGAAAAACACGCCGACTGTGAGGTTCCCATGCAGCCGGTCAAGTGCGGCTTCTGCCACAAGGAGATCGCCAAGCGCTTCGCCCTTTCGGTCCACGCCGACAACGATGTCGGCTGCACCGACTGTCACTCCAACATCCACGAGCTGCAGGCTTACAAGGGCGACAAGAAAAACATCATCCAGATGTGCAGCAGCTGTCACGACGAGAATGAGGATTACCTGCAGAGCGTCCACGGCAAGGGCCTGATGGCCGGCAACCCCGACTCCCCCTCGTGTTCCGACTGTCACGGCCTGCATGACATCAAGGAGATGAAGGTTGAGGACAGCAATTCCAAACGGGCCCAGGAAGCTCGGGAGTTCCATACCAAATCCTGCCAGAAGTGTCATGCCGACCAGGAGATGATGAAGCGCAACAACGTCTACACCCTGGCCTTCAAAACCTACGAACATGACTACCACGGCAAGGTGGAACGCCTGGGCGGCGCCAAGTACGTGGCCGGCTGCGCCGATTGTCATACGGCCCACAAGCAGCTGCCCCCGGACGATCCTGAATCCTCGATCTCCAAGCAGGGACTGGTGAAAACCTGCTCCAAGTGCCACGAAAAGGCCAACGAGAACTTCGTCCAGTACATTCCCCACGTGGACTACCACGACAAGGAAAACTTCCCGCTCTTCTACTGGACTTACATCGCCATGACCGGCCTGCTGGTGGGCACCTTCGCCTTTTTCTGGCTGCATACCATCCTCTGGCTGATCCGCAGCTACATCGAAAAGAACCACCTGCGCAAGCAGGGCATCTTTGTTCCCCATGCCCACAACCCGAAGGTCTTCTACCGGCGCTTCGGCTTCATGGAGAAACTGCTCCACTTCATGATGATGACCAGTTTCCTCGGCCTGGTGATCAGCGGCGCCCCGCTGAAGTTCAACGAAGCTCCCTGGGCCAAGGGCGTGGCGGCCCTGCTGGGCGGTCCCATCAATGCCGGCCTGATCCACCGGGTATGTGCCGCCATCACGTTCACCTATTTCGGCATTACCCTGCTCTGGAGCCTCTACTACCTGTTCATCAAACCGACCGGGGAGACTTTCCTGCAGAAGCTGCTGGGACCGGATTCCTTGTTCCCGCGCAAGAAGGACCTCGACGACCTCATCGGCATGTTCAAATGGTTTTTCGGCGCCAAGGAACAGCCCAGGTTCGACCGCTGGACCTACTGGGAAAAATTCGATTTCATCGCCGTCTTCTGGGGTATGTTTGCCATCGGCTTCACCGGCCTGATGCTCTGGATGCCGGAGTTCTTCGCCTCCTTCATGCCCGGCTGGATGTTCAACGTGGCCATTATCGTCCACTCCGACGAAGCCCTGCTGGCCTCGGTGTTCATCTTCACCGTCCACTTCTTCAACACCCACCTGCGGCCGGAGAAATTCCCCATGGATATGGTTATTTTCACCGGCGTCCTGCGGGGCTACGAAATGGAAGAGGAACGTCCGGAGCAGTATGAACGGCTCAAAGCCCAGGGCAAGCTGGACAAGCTGGTGACCAAGTATCCCGGCGTTCTCCAGGAAGCCATCGGTCAGCTGATCGGCATGACCGGCGTCGCCCTCGGGGTTATCTGTCTCATCCTGATCGCCTGGGGATTTTTCGGCAGTTAAGCCAGTTAAGCCATAATTTTCCATTAACCACGACAACGGGGCGCCATTGGCGCCCCGTTTTTTTTAACGTTAAGCTAAACTGTCAACCAGTGCTGTTTGTGCCGCGTTTTCAGGCCAGCAGCACCAGGCCGCATAGGGAAGCAAGGCCGTCCCCGGCATCGGCGGCGGCCCTGGCTAGCACCAGGCTGGCCGCCTGCAGGAGCCCGGTCACCTCAACGCCAAAACCGGACATGGACGGCCGGGCCACCTGGGGATGGCGACAGCCGCCGCCTTCAACCAGCACCCGGCAGACGGCATGATCCCGGCAAAAAAGGTTTTTGCAGGAACCGCCGGCAAAACCGCGGGCCGCATGGCCCCGCTGCCCGGCGGCCTGTTCGACGGCGGCCACCAGTTCGTGCAGCAACCGGAAGGCCTCGTCCCGATCACTGGAAAAAAGAACGTCGGCAGGCAGATCGATTTTCAGCACCAATGCCCGAGGGAACTGGTCCAGCAGCCGGCGCATGGCCGGTGGACCGCCCACGTAAGGAGGACAGGAGGCCGACAGGCCGTAGCCTTCACAGCGGGGCTGCCGGCAGCGGTCGGCCAGTTCGTCGACCACCGGCACCGCCGCGCTGGCAATCGGCACGGCGGCGGTAGCTCCCAGCTGCCCGGCCAGCCGGAGCAGATAAGAAAAGCCGGCAGTAGCTGCCGGCTTTTCTCCTGCTTTTTCGTCATCCATCCCCGGCCGCGGAACAAGCGGCCGCTTGTCGACCGGCGTCATTGGGAACGGCCCCGGCAATCCGGCGCCAGCCCCCGCGGCCGCCGCCGGCTACCACTTGCCACTTTTCTTGATTTCCGGCTTGGGCAGGTTTTCCAAGGACGACTTGACCGAGGTCTGGAAATCCTCATCGGGAATCTCGTAATTGGCCAGTTTGCCGCTCAGGTAGGCGTCGTAGCCGGAAAGGTCGAGCAGGCCGTGGCCGCTGTAATTGAACAGGATAACCTTTTCCTTGCCTTCTTCCTTGGCCTTGAGGGCTTCCCGGATAGTGGCGGCAATGGCATGGCTGGTCTCCGGGGCACAGACGGGCCCCTCGGTGCGGGCCCACTGGACGGCGGCGGCATAGCACTCCATCTGGGGAATGCTCAGGGGCCGCAACAGGCCTTCCACCACCGCCTGGCTGACCAGGGGCGCCATGCCGTGATAACGCAGGCCGCCGGCGTGCAGGGGCGGCGGCACGAAATTATGGCCCAGGGTAAACATGGGCAACAGCGGCGTCATGCCGGAAGTGTCGCCGAAATCATAGGCAAACGGCGCCTTGGTCATCGTCGGACAGGATTGGGGCTCGGTGGGAATGATGTCAATCTCGGCCCCGTTGATCTTGTCATAAACGAAGGGGAAGGAAAGGCCGGCAAAATTGCTGCCGCCGCCGGCGCAGCCGATCACCACGTCCGGCTTCTCGATCCCCACCTTGGCCAGCTGCTTCTTGGCTTCCAAGCCGATGACCGTCTGGTGCATCATGACAAAATTGAGCACGCTGCCCAGGGAATAGCGGGTCTTGCCGCTCTTGTCGGTCACCGCCGCCTCGATGGCCTCGCTGATGGCCATTCCCAGGCTGCCGGGGGTATCGGGATACTGCTCGAGGAACTTCCGCCCCACTTCGGTCTCGTTGCTGGGACTGGCGATGCAGTTGCCTCCCCAGACCTGCATCAGGATTTTCCGGTACGGCTTCTGGTCGAAGCTGATGCGCACCATGAAGATCTTGCACTCCAGCCCCACCAGGCAGCAGGCGAAGCTCAGGGCGCTGCCCCACTGGCCGGCACCGGTTTCGGTGGTTATCCGCTCGATGCCGAACTGCTTGTTGTACCAGGCCTGGGGCAGGGCCGAGTTCGGCTTGTGGCTGCCGGCCGGAGAAACACTCTCATCCTTGTAATAGATCTTGGCCGGGGTCCCCAGCGCCCGTTCCAGGTTGAGGGCCCGCTTCAACGGCGACGGCCGCCAGCGGGCCAGCATGCCCAGCAGCTCCTCCGGGATATCGATCCAGCGCTCTTGGCTGAACTCCTGTTCCACCAGGTTCATGGGGAACACCGGGGCCAGCATCTCCGGGGTCACCACGGTGCCGTCGGGGGTCACCGGGGGCTGCATCGGGGTGGGCAGATCAGCCGCCAGGTTATACCACTGGCGGGGCATTTCATCCTCGGACAGATAGATTTTCCTGATTTCCATGCTCACCTTCCTGAACTTGGGGGTTGAAACCCTGATGGCAGGCGAAAAACTCCCGCCGTTACGGTCGTCAAAACAGCGCCGTCACTTTTCCCTTTCTATAGCAGAAAAAAGCCGATTTACCAACATTTTCTCCCGTTCCCGCCGGCCAGGGAGGCAAAAAGATCATCGTAGCGCGGCGCCATCACCGACCAGTCGTAAGACCGCACCCAAGCGCGAAAATTATCCCTGCCGGCCAATCGGCGCGGGGCTTTCAACAAGGCCGCCAGCCGGCGTTCCAGATCGGCCTCGCCGTCATATAGGTACCGGGCCCGCCGGTCGGCGGGAACGTGCTCCGGGTAGCTCAACCGCCGCGGCAGCAGGGGATGGCAGCGGCAGTAAAGCGCCTCGACGACACTGACACCGAAAAAATCATGGCGGGCAGTCACCGGCAGAATATCGGCCCGGTGCAGCCAAGCGGCATATTCCCGGCGGGACTCCACATAACCCCACTGAACTATCCTGGCCGCCAACCGCCGGCGGGCAGCGGCAAAAACTTTCGGCTGCCGGCCGTAGCGCTGACCCAGCACCGCCAGCCGGAAAGGGAGCCCCCGGTCCGCCAGGCGCAGCAGCAAGCGGAAAAACGCTTCCGGGTTCTTATCGTCCTCCCAGCGGTGATTCCAGAGAATGAGCGGCGGCTTTCCGGGCGGAAATTGCCGTCTCGCCGGCGGCATGCCCCCCTCATCCAGGGAAGCCAGGTCCACCCCCAGCGGCAGGACCCGGCTCTTGGCCGCGATCAGCGCGGCGGCAGCCGGGGAGCGGTAATCCGGGAACTGCTGCAGAAAACCGGGCAGTGCGGCCAGGAAGCTCCGGCGGTGGTAGGCGGAATTGAAAAGAACCACGTCGGCGGCCAGGGCGCTGGTGAAGTTGATGAACTGGTAATGGCGATCCCGACGGCGTTCCGGGTCGGGGTCGGCGGGAGACCAGGGATAGGTGAGCTGATTCTCATGAAAATAGAGCCCGGTCCGCAAATCGGCGGTCGACTCCCGGGTCAGGCCAAGAAAGGCCGCCAGGTCCAGCATGTCGGTAGCCAGCAGCAGCCCCGGTTCATCGCCGTCGGCTGCGGCCGCCAGTTGCCGATAGTCCTCGGCCAGCTTGACCGCCCCGCCATGCATCCGCCATTTCCAGAAGCGAGCCGGCAGGGAAAGGATCTCGACCCGATGGCGGCTGTGGCGCCGGTAGCCGGCCGCCCAGGCGGCGTGGGAGCCGCCGTAATAGGGCTCG